>DNPC01000759.1 GCA_003501565.1 Planctomycetaceae bacterium
ATCTCTTTTTTCTGGCGCGGCGTCTGGCCTTTACGGGGGTGCAGTTGGCCGAGACCGGTTTCGACGTACGAAGTCGCCGCCGAAATCGCCCTCAAGCCGGGCCGGCAACGAACAGAGCAAGCGTTACAGCTCCACTCCATTCAACTTCGTGGGTGCCGATGACGGTTTACGCATGCGGGCTGAACCGCCGCGGTCCACACTCCAAAACGCAAAGTATTGGGTCATATGCGCCAGGTACCGGACGAGCCATTCCTTGGACTCATTTCTAATCCGGCTAGGTCTGGCAACCAGCGGACTTTGCAGACCGTTGATTTGCCAGACAGTTGAGGGTATCGGCCCGGCCTGAACAGACGCTTGAGGCCTCACAGACCTTTTTCAGATTTGCAGGACCGCCTATTCCACCAGCTAAACCCGGCTAAAGAGGCAAAGTCTGCTGATCACAGAAACCTCGCCGACCGCAACGTCACCGCAACCCTCAAGGTCGCCTGCCGCAAGGCCAGAGTAGTGTACACATGAACACTTTCTAGGGGTGGGGATTCGAGCGACAATCCCGGCCTGGCGGAATAAGCCGCAAGGCAATCAATGATTGCTGCGATCCGACCAAGCGGTACATCTTGCCTGTCCGCCCGGTGCCCTGCGACCGCTTTGGGGGGCTTAAGGCAATCCATTTGTACCAACGTTCAACGTAAGGGAATTCCTTGGGTGGCTGAAACCTTTGAAATCGTCGACTTCGCCGCTTTGCCTGGCATCGCGTGTCCATGCGGCACGGCCCGCCGGGGGTTGATGGAATCGGAATCTGTCCCATACTCTCTGCACGTGACGGAAATCTCGGCGAACGCCAGGACCCACTACCACAAACGACTGACCGAGACTTACTTTATTCTCGAATGCGATGAAGACGCCGCACTCGAGCTCAACGGTGAAGTGATTCCGGTTCAGCCTCGCCAGGCAGTGGTGGTTCATCCTGGCACGCGGCATCGTGCGGTAGGGAAGATGACGGTCATCATCGTGGCCTCGCCAAAGTTCGACCCTGCCGACGAGTGGTTTGACTGAACCGCCGCCGCCCCACCTTGTCACGCCTCATCTAGTTGCGAATCGATTGAGCATGAAAAAAGAACGCTACGCTGTTTGTCTTATCCTAGTAGCATTCGTTTCTGGAATGGTACTGACCGCAGCTACGAGCGGATGCACGGCCCCCAGCGACACTCCGGCCCAAACTGCGCAGCGGTAACGTCTCCCTTCGGCTGCGATGATCCGCAAACGTGTCGCTCAGACTTAAAGTGATCAGCTGGGACTAGGGCCGGTTCTCGTAGCGACTCGCCTATACCGAAGTTGGCAGTTCGCGATCAGGGTATCGCAACATCACTCCCTAGGTGGTAGACGAAGACTCCGGATAACGTTCGCTTCGTGCCGTTGAATTGAGCAGCTGTAACACCCCAAACTCGTCGCAAGCAACAGGCCACTTCGACCCGGCAAGCTGATTGTCGCAAATCCAGCCGTAATTTCCCTCGCGCTTGAGCGCGTAAGGAAATGGCCCCAAACCCGACCTACCCTAACCGGTAGCATCCAATAGTAGAAAACAACAATGGGATCGACAGCATGACAAGAAAAGTACTGGACGTAGGCAATTGTGGCCCAGACTTCTCCTCGATCAAACGCATGTTGACACAGCACTTTGATGTTGAGGTTCTTCAAGCGCATGGAGCAGACGATGCACTCAGCACTGTGAAGCAACACCCAATAGACTTGGTACTGGTCAATCGAAAGCTCGACCGCGACTATTCCGACGGGACGGACGTCATCAAGCAACTCAAGGCCGACCCCGAAACACAGTCGGTACCTGTGATGCTGGTCACCAACTACGAAGAACATCAGGCTGCAGCCATTGAACTTGGTGCATTGATGGGCTTTGGCAAGCTGTCACTTCAAGAGCCGGACACGATCGATCGCGTTCGAACCGCACTGGGCGCCTAGTCGCTTCCAAGACCATCGCCTGGCTAATTTGTCGCTCCTTCTGCACCCGTGCTTGGAAGCGACGTGTTGGTCTGCGAGAATCATCAACGAGTTGATTTCTCGCTGGAAGGAAGTTCGATGGATCGGGACAACTTGGCTTATCTAGCCTGTCTGATATTGGCGCTCGGCGCAGGCGCACTGATGGCAATGCAGCCGGCAATTAATGCAAAGCTAAACGCATTCTGTTCCCATCGGCTTCAGGCCAGCGTAGTCAGCTTTGGTGTAGGCTTTGCTTCTTTGATTATGCTCAGCCTCATATTGCGTATTGGTTTTCCATCGCTAGGCTCTCTCGGTGCAGCGCCCTGGTGGGCATGGACGGGCGGATTGTGCGGTGCCTACATGGTCACCGTTTCACTTTCCATCGCGCCCAAGCTGGGCGCGACGCGGTGGTTTGTGTTAGTGCTGGCTGGACAATTCACGCTTAGCTTAATACTGGACCACTTCGGCTGGCTTGGTTTTGAAAAGACCCCGCTATCCTGGCAACGCGTTTTTTGGACCGCATGCATCGTGCTAGGTGTACTGGGTGTCATAAACACCAGGTAGAACCGAAAATTGATTCACTCTCTCATGACCGAATACTAAAATCCATTTGCAAAACTTCTTAAGCAAGACTCAATTATGTCCTCGGAAACCTCAAGCGGACTTACTGGCCAAACCGCTATCGTCACTGGTGCTGCACGCGGAATTGGCGCAGCAATCGCAATCAAGTTGGCCGCTGCCGGTGCGCACGTCATGGTCAATGACATCCTCGATCCTGTCGAAACCCTGGCTCAGATCAAGAGCGTTGGCGGCAGCGGAGAGGCTGCAATCGCAGACGTGACAGATCGTAGTGCAGTAAACGCGCTGGTCGACAAAGTGGCCGAGGAACGTGGGATAGACGTCTTGGTTACCAATGCAGCCTACTCAGATCGCGAGCTATTCTACAAAGCCGATTTGCCAGGCTTCGATAAAACGATCGATGTGTGCATGTGGGGGCCTTTCAACTTCTTGCGCCGCGTCTCGGAGAGAATGATCGACCGGGGCCAAGGTGGAAATGTGGTCTGCATCAGTTCGCCACATGCCTACAAAGCCATCCCCGGTGCAATGGCATACAACATGGCCAAAGCTGCAATCGACCAAATGGCGCGGACAGCGGCCTGCGAATTGAGTGAACATCGCATCCGTGTCAACATCTTGCACCCGGGCTGGACAAACACGCCCGGGGAACGAAAGTTCTTCCACGAAGATGAGCTTGCCGTCAAAGGCAGCGAACTACCCTGGGGGCGATTGGCCGAACCTGAGGACATCGCTCGGGGTGTCGCGTTCTTGTGCGATCCTGCTAGCGACTACATCAATGGTGCGACACTGTCGATTGACGGCGGAGCTCTCTTACCTCACGATCAAATGTTCCGCATTAAAGACCGACCGTAGAAATGACTGTTTTCGGGCGCAGGACAAGCAGCCTGCCAAATCCCGACACGGCACCCTTAACACCAGCGGAAACCAGCCTTGCAAACCGATCAGAAAGGATTCAACAATGGATGAGATTTCTCAGTCAGCGGACCTCGATAATGCAGAACCGAAGCCAGTTCCCCAATTGACCGAGATCAGCCGCCGCATCTTGGGTGTTTTAATCGAGAAAGCTCGAACGACTCCTGATGCTTACCCACTCAGCCTGAACGGGCTGGTAACCGGCTGCAACCAGAAGTCCAATCGAGCCCCGCTCATGCAGCTAACGCCGGAGGCAGTCGAGGATGAACTGGCAAAGCTCCGAGAGGTCGGCGCGGTCGCCGAGGTGCATGGCGGTGGACGTGTCCCCAAGTATCGTCACTATGCATCCGACTTCCTTGGCATTAAGGGCATCGAGGCGGGAGTAATGGCTGAACTCATGCTCCGAGGCGCACAATCGGTTGGCGATCTTCGCAGCCGTGCTAGCCGCTTTGGCCCAATCGCCGATCAAGCTGCGTTGCAGGAAATCCTCTCCGGACTAATTGATCGCAATTTGGTGATCACACTAACGCCTGCCGGTCGTGGTCAGCTCGTCACTCACAATCTTTACGAACCCGCTGACTTGGAATATGTCAAGAAACAAGCTTCCGAAGCACCTGCTTCGGTACGTTCCAGCCCTCCACGCAGCTCATCTGCTGCCGAGATTGAACAACTGAAGTCCGAAGTCGCCAGTCTCCGCTCGACAGTTGAAGATTTAGTCAAACGCATCGAATCACTCGAGTCCTAGAACTAGACTCGGCGCGGACGACGCTACGAGCCCTCAAGCGGCTCAGCCCGCCGCAGACGCAGACTAGTCACAGGAAACTTTGCTCGACACGACGTCAATTACGCTGGCGGAGTCAGCAACTCATCGGCATGCTCACGGACACGTTCCCGCGCCGTTGCCAACCAAGCTACCACACTATCGGGTAACATCGGCAAACGCACCCGACGCATCACACCGTTCAGGCGCATCCGCAGCAGTTGGTCATCGTGATAATCGGCCAAGAAACGCTCTTGGATAAAGCGCGGGACGAGCAAACTCAACTTAGTTACCGGTTTTGCACAGATGGCGTTCGCCGCCGCCTCCAGAACTTCGACATTCAACGAAGCTAGATTTCCGTAGTAGCGTTCCAACAATTCAGGATCACGCTCGCAGAGCACCGAATCCAACAGAAGCTCAACGACGATGTGCCCTGCGAACCCCGCCTGATGTCCCAAGCCGCTCTCGAGCAGCTCCCGCAACTCAACTGCAAACTCGGTGCTCAAGCTCACAAACCGCGGACATTGATGAAACCAAAAATCGTCCACGTGATGCTGCACACATCCACGAGCCAGAGCCGCAATACGCTCGTCAGAATGCTCCGTTACGGGTTGAGCATATTGCTTGCGTGCTCGATTCTTCCGATCCAGCACGCTCATCCAATCCGGAAATCCAGTACCGGCCGCGAAATACGGATTATTCAGATGTAAGTACGCGTGCGACAGATAGTTCACCGGTTACCTCAGACCACAGCCGAAACAACCCATTCTACCCTTCCTGACCACACGCAACACACGTAGCTCAGTCTGTCCTCAGACTGATCAAAAGAAACACGCGCCGTCGCCGGATGAGTCGCGACATGGATCGCTTTCAACCGAAAGCCGAAAAGCTAGCCAGGTCTCTGAGCCCAGGGTAGGCCGTAACGAGCTGTGCACTGTTACGGCACCTGCAACCTAATGAGAATGAAATGCGGTGAATTGACAGACGGTGTCCGGCAACCACCGAGAGCTTGGGCTGGCTGGGTTTAATACGGCGACTTGCAGTAGCCCTCCCAATTGGCCAGCTAGACGTTTTCCCAGGTGCGGTCGGCGCCGCTCTTGAGAACGGCATCGCAAACCTTCTGAGTCTCTAGGGCGTCACGGAAGCTTGGATGAGCGGCCTCGCCCGTATCAAGACTCTTTAGGAAGTCAGCGACTTGGTGCGTGAAGGAGTGTTCGTAACCAATTTGAAGCCCTGGTACCCACCAATTGCCCATGTACGGCTGATCGCCGTCGGTCACGTGGACACTTCGCCAACCACGCACGATGGATTCATCACTGTGATCGAAGTACTCAAGACGATGCAGGTCATGCAGGTCCCAACGGATACTCGCATGTTCACCGTTGATCTCAAGTGTGTACAGCGCCTTATGGCCTCGCGCGTAACGCGTTGATTCAAAGAGACCAAGCGATCCATTGGAGAAATGGCAAAGGAATGCACACGCATCATCGATTTTTACGGGTTGTTTTTCACCCGTTTCGGCGTGCACGCGTTCTTTAACGAAGGTCTCTGTCATGGCCGACACATCGGTGATCGAGCCGTTCAGCCAAATCGCCGTATCGATACAGTGCGCGAGCAAATCACCTGTTACGCCACTGCCAGCTGCTTCCGCATCCAAACGCCACGTTGCAGCGCCCCCTTGCGGCACATCGGCATTGATCGTCCAGTCCTGCAGAAAGTTCGCGCGATAGTGGAAGATCTGCCCAAGCTTACCAGAGTCGATGATCTGCTTAGCAAGGGTGACCGCTGGCACGCGACGGTAGTTGTACCACACCATGTTCGCCACCCCGGCCGACTCGACCGCCTGGCACATTTCCTCGCCTTCATCCGCGTTCATTGCCAGGGGTTTTTCGCACAGGATCATTTTGCCGGCTTTGGCTGCCTCAATTGCGATCGTCTTGTGCAGGTTATTCGGTGTGCAAATGTCTACCGCATCAATGTCATCACGTTTCAGGAGCTCCCGCCAATCGGATTCAACAGACTCATAGCCCCAGTTTTCAGCGAACGGCTTGGCCTTGTCTAGGTTCCGAGCACACAGTGCTTTCAGCACAGGCTTATGTTCACTCTCAAAAAAATTAGCCGCCTGGACATACGCATTCGAGTGCGTCTTACCCATGAAGCCATATCCAATCATTCCAATACGAAGTTCTTTCACAGCAGTTCCCTATCTTCTTCTAGTGATGGTGAATTTCTCTTTAATCGCGATACGCCAGGTATTTGGGCCTACTTCGTCTTCAAACAAACAAGTATCCGATTGCCCTTTGCGGCAACGCATCTTTCTCTACACAACTAAGAACCTACCGGAAAACCTTGAATCGAACATCAGCCGCAGGGCGTTAGCCCCGGTTGTTGG
>DNPC01000756.1 GCA_003501565.1 Planctomycetaceae bacterium
GCCAAATGGCTGACGCGTGCGTTGGGTCGCGAATCCCATCGAGCCGAACTGGTCGCCGTGTGCGATTGCCACCTGCCGCAGATCGATGCACTTGCGGCTGACAATACGAAGAATCCAAAGGCTGGTGATTCCTGGAAACGCTATCAGAACTACGAGCAGATGTTTGAGCAGGAAGATCTCGACGCAGTCGTAATCGCAACGCCGGATCATGTGCGCGTGCGTGCGGCAATCATCGCCTGTGCCAAAGGTCTGGATGTCTACGCGGAAAAGCCACTCAGCTTCAGCATTCCCGAAGGCCGCGCACTGGTGCAGGCCGTGCGAAAACACAAACGCATCCTGCAGGTCGGCACGCAACAGCGTAGCACACCGATTAATCAATATGCCTGCGAATTTGTGCGTGACGGTGGGCTGGGGAAAGTTTCGACGATCCTCGTTAAGAACTACGCAGGCTCTCGGCCTGCAAAGGGGCTCGACAAGCAACCGATCCCCGAAGGCATGGATTGGAATCGTTTTTGTGACCAGGCACCGCTGCTCGACTATCACGAACAGCTACAGCGCCGGTGGCGGAACTTCGATGCTTTCACGGGAGGCCCCATTTGCGATCGTGGTTCGCATGCTCTGGACATGGTTCACCTTGCCATGGGGTGGGAGAACGTGGTTCCAACGCGAATCGAACCAACGACCGAAGGCAAGGAATACTGGGATCGCGGTGTGAGGCTTTATTACCCCGATGGAACGGTCATTCGCCTGGAAAGTTCAGAAGGACCGGCCTTTGGAGGCATCTTTATTGGCCAGCAGGGCAAGATCGAAGTCAATCGTGGACGCTTCGCTTGCAATCCAAAGAATCTGCTCGCTCCATTTACAGGGTCACAAACCGAGTCGCACGTCGCTAACTGGCTCGACTGCATTGAAAGCCGTGAACAGCCAAATGCACCTGTGGAAGTCGGTCATCTGATCACCAGCGTCGCGCACCTGATTATCATCTGCCGGAGTACCGGGCGCACGATCAACTGGGACGCGGCTAAGGAGCAAATCATCGGCGATGCTGCGGCCAACGCATTGCTGACGAAGGAACGTCGTCCCGAATTCTCGCTTCCTTCTGTTTAGCCCGAGGCCTTCAAATGCTTTTCGATTTGTTCTGTCGTTCTGATCGCGCGACAACGCAACGGTATTTCTCAACAATCGCGCTCACGGCGATCTTCTTCTGCTGTGGCTCCACTTTCGCCGATGTTTGGACCACGCTGTTCGACGGCAAAAGCCTCGACGGGTGGAAACCGACTCGCGACAATACGCAGTTCACGCTTTCCGATGGAGTCATTGTTGGCTCGAGTTCCGGCCAGACTCAGTTTCTGCACACGATCGAAAAGTACGGTGACTTCGAGCTCGAACTGGAGGTCAAACTTCATGACACGGACTTGAACTCGGGCATTCAGATCCGGACCGGGTTAACTCGCAAGAACGCAAAAGGCCAACCGAGAGAATCGATCCATGGACCTCAAGTCGATATCGGGAAATCTCCTGGGCGCAGCGGACACATCTTTAACCAGGGCAATGGTGCCTGGATCACGCCCAAAGAAGACTGGACTCGGAACGAGCTGATGGTCAATGGAGAATGGAACAAGCTGCGTGTATTGGCCGTTGGTCCGCGAATTCAAACCTGGATCAATGGCAAACAGGTTGCGGACGTCACAGATGATGAGGCCTTTGCGAAGTATCCATCGGGCGTGATCGCATTGCAGGTCCACGGTGTCAAGAAAACACCGGAGAAAGCACGCCACGTTTCGTTTCGATCCATTCGCGTTCGCAAAATCGAATCCACCAAGTGACTGCAGCACAATCAATCAGCTCTTGCCTTGGGCTTCGCTGCGGTTCGGATGATCGGTCGGACTCTAAACGGAGTTGAGACCCGAACCAAATGCCTTCTTGCAGGGTCGCAAACGACGAAACCATCAGCCACAAGACAACTTGCTACTGAGGGTTTTTGGTTCGGATTGTGATCCGGTTTTTCAAAGCTCCCCGAAAGGGACTCGAACAAGTGCATACTAAGCGAGAGAATAGCGGACGGTGAAACTCAGCAAGTGTTTGGCTCACAGCACCTTACGCGATACGGCATCAATCTGTGCGAGATAATTGAACTGCCCGAATCGCACTCTGGATCGTAGGAACTCCACGAAAAAACCGCTGATCAAGTCTGACCAGCGGCATCAAATTTTAAAAGTGGAGGATAACGGACTTGAACCGATGACCTACGCGCTGCCAGCGCGTCGCTCTCCCAACTGAGCTAATCCCCCAACTGAGAAAGGAATTATTCAACCTTTCGGCCGTGTGTCAAGTTGTCTCTTGAATGGCTGGAACTACGTTTACAGATGAACGGCTGCTAGATTGTTCGTTTGGGATTATTCGTCTCTAGTTGGTTGTGCTGGGCAATTTAGGAGTCGTGCAAAACGAACTAGTTGGGTTCTACAGGTGGCATCAGCGTAAGGGGGGCCACTGGGGAATCCGAAAGCTGGATTGCATCGCGAACGGATTGAACCGCCCTTTCACTCCCGTCGGCGGCATAGACGTGTGCAAGCGGCTGTCCGGCAGCCACCTCTTGCCCAACTTTGGCGATAATCTTTAGGCCGGATTTTGAGTCGATGGGGTCTCCCATGCGAGCTCGTCCGCCTTTTAGAGAAATCACGGTGTTACCTATCGCCTGCCCATCGACGGCTGCCACCCAACCAGCAGTACTGGCGGTCACGACATGTTCGGGATGCAGACTAAGGTGATCAAGGAATCTCCCACCCTGGGCAGTGATCATTTCGCGATAGCGTTCAAGCGGTCGCCCGCTGTCGAGTTCATCTGCGAGCCTTTGATAGGCTGATTGCACGTCATGTTGATCGCCATTGTGGTTGGTAGCGTCAGAAATCGATGCCACCAATTGTGCGCAGAGTTGCAAGGTCAATTCACGCACATCGTTTGGTCCACCGCCACGGAGCACTTCGACTGCCTCGTTCACCTCACAGGCATTTCCAACCATCTCCCCCAGCGGCTGATTCATATCACTTAACAGGGCAGTGGTTCGGACGCCCATTCGTTTGCCAGTTGCAACCAAACTGGAGAGCAATTCCCGCGCCTGATCGATCGACTGCATGAACGCGCCGCTTCCGAATTTTACGTCGAGGACGAGGGCGTTCAAGGTTGCGGCTAGTTTCTTGGACATGATCGAACCGGTGATTAGGCCGACGGAGGGCACCGTGGCAGTCGCGTCGCGTAATGCATAGAGTTTTCGGTCGGCGGGGGCGATTTGCTTCGTGGTTCCGGTGATTACGCAGCCAATTGATCGAAGCTGCTGGTCAATTTCATCTTCGGATAGATCAGCTCGGAAACCCTCATAGGACTCTAGTTTGTCAAGAGTTCCACCGGTGATCCCAAGGCCTCGACCACTGAGCATTGGAACATCAAGTCCAATCGAAGCGAGCAAGGGCGCCAAGATCAACGAGACTTTGTCGCCTAGACCGCCAGTAGAATGTTTGTCGACTCGGGGCCGATCCGTCGCAGGCCTAAGGCGATCGCCACTGTCTAACATACAGTCGGTCAGAGCGGCCGTTTCAGCAGTCGTCATTCCACGGCACAGCACCGCCATCGCCCAGCTCGCGATTTGGTAATCAGGGATACTGGCGTGGGTGATCCCGTCAACGATAAATGCAATTTCATCGCGAGTCAGTTCTTGGCCGTCGCGTTTCTTGGCAATGATGGCAGTAGTAAGCAACAGAGGGGCTTTCAACGTGGTCGTGTGATTAGACGAGCGAAGATACCTGGGCGAGGCGGTGAAGTGGTGTGCTTAGGGAGCAAGGTTTAGCCGCGGTGAACGTGTGCGGATTAACTCGCTTTCGTAGGCTCTGCGTATCGCAAGTTGTTCTCCAGGGGAACCTCGCTCGAATACGTGCAGTTCAACTTGTACTTGTTCCGAACAGCTTTTTTTCAGATAGTCTCGTAGGCTGTCTCGGTCGGAATCATCGACATGCTCGGCTAACCTTCGCCTTAAGTCCGAGGCTTGTCCAATATACAAGTAGCCGGTTGAATCACGGAAGACATAAATACCAGGGCGTCGTGGTACGATATCGGGATTCTTGCGCACTTCTGTTACGGCACGCTCTTGGATGGTCAGTTTCCAGTCTGTGACCCGTGCAAGTAGCTCTGGTTCAAGTCGGCGCGATTTCCGCAACCGTAGTGCAGCCTTTCGTAAAGAGTAGACTGACGCACGAGGTGTGACCGACAGGGCGATCTTGTCGAAGTAACGCCTGGCAACCGTGTCTGTGAGGATTGCATCAGCATTTTGATGCAGTTCATCGCTCAACCGGCGGGCCGCTATTTCGGCAGCTGCCAGAATCTCACCTGCCGAATATGCCGGTCGAGTCGGCGCTGGGTCTTTTGGTGCTGGGGTGCTTAGGGCGGTGTCTTTGGATGTCGGGGCGGTTGAGGAGAGTGCTCCTGCATTGCGCGATGCGCGACGCGTGGTCTTGGGTAGCTGGCCGCCAGATTTCCGGACATGAAGCAGGAAACGGCACCATTGGTCGACGGAAGCTGAATGCTGCGGACCTGCCAGAGCTTGGCAACGCTGCGTGAAATACTGCCGCAGATCATCACGCAGCAGAAGCTCGTCGGAGGAGTAGCCGCGATGCGTTTCGGAGAAGGCTTTGACGCAAATTTCCTCTTCGAAATCACTCGGCAAGCGCCTCGACGCAGGCGGCCGTCGGTCCGCGCTGGTTTCGGTGGTCGTGTTGCTGAAGAGCTGTGTCGGGGAGCCAACTCGGCCGTCGGATTGGGCCGCTGCAAAACCAGTTGCTATTGCCGATGAGGCCAAGCAGATGAAAACCGTGTGAAAACGCCGCCAAGACAACAGTCCCTTTGTCCTAGCTGATTTTGGGGGCGGAATTGCTGACGAGCGTGTTGGCATTACGAGATTCGATATCCGCGATTCGGTGTGGTAAGCCAGGCGAAATGCGAGAAATACCGAGGATTTGTGGATAATCGCGATCAACACTTGTGTGCAACCTAGGGGAAAGGACCAGGGATGGCTAGAATACTCAACGTTGAATTCGGACGCGAGCGGGGCGCTATCCGGCGCACGGCTGGATTCCTACCGCTGGAGTCCAATCTCCGGCTTGAATGTCAGTTAGAGGGCTGTTCGTCAGGTAATTGGCCATGCGATCGAGCGCATGGAACGGTGGTACCTCACGAGTGAACGAGCAAGTAAGCAGTTCGATCAATTTCGGCGGATGACACTGGCCGCGGGTTTGGTTGGAAGAAAAAGGAGTCTTGAAGGTATGACTAGGAAGAACTTGCACCCGACACTGACTCTCTGGGGGCGACCTACATCGTGCTGCGGAGGTCAGTTAGTTTCGCCGCCGAAACATGATCAGGCTTACCTGCCAAACGCAATTGCTCGACCTGGCCTGTTGGCCGTTCTCGCTGGGCTGTTGATGATTCCCAGTACCGGTCCGTTACTCGCTCAAGCTCAGGTAGCAACCGGTGCTGTTTCGGCCGTCGCGGTTGAACCGGGCCGGCTGGCGGTAGGCGAAGTTGAATCGGGCGAAGTTGGATCAATTGAGGGGTCGATCCCAGATGGGACGGCAGCGAAATTGGCGGACGCCCTGCGTGGTCTCCCTGAGCAATTGAGTGTTGAGGAATTGCCGAATCCAGAGGCCGCGCGTGAAGAGCTGCTGGCTGCGATTGCGGAACTCGAGTCCTTCGTGAAATTGGACACGGCCAACGGCGAAGCGTGGAGTAACTTTATTCAGCTTCCAGAGCTGCGAGAACTGGCGCAGGACGCGAAACCAAGCCGTGCAAAACTAGCGGAGCTGAAGAGCAACCTGTATCAGAATTACGATGGACTGGAGCTAGGGCCCTTCGTGCGTTTGAGAGGGGCGATTGACGAATATCGAAATGCCGTCGTGTACGGGGCTGGCGGCCAGCGAACGCTTGGTTTTGTAGAAAACCGCCAAAAGGCACTCTTGGATCTGTTGCAGAAATCCGATGCTCAACCGAGCGACCAGGAAATGCAATACACCAATTTTCTACTGAAATTTCTCGAACGAAGTAAGCAAGCTCCAGCAACGATCGATGCCATCACTTCGCTCTATTCTTTTCCCAATGTTGAGTTCGAGATACACGAAGATTTCGTCAATCAACTTGCCGGACGTGACGTGGCTCAGCCTCGTGATGTTAATGAATGTTTGTTGGGAACTCGCATCGTTGGGACCGCATGCCTGACCGGTGATGTCACGGTTGACTTGCAAGCGATGGATGGCGGAATCGCGTTGGGGCTGAATATGCAAGCCACGATGACCAGTCGCAATCGGGGTTTTAATCGTGGTGTCGTACTGCATTCCACTGGAACGGCTCCGGTCTACGCTACCAAGCAAATCGTTGCGACACCCAACGGTATTTCCGCCACTCCCGCGGTTGTGAATGCTCAGTTGTTCACGCGAATCAACGCCATTGAGCATAAGTGCCGGTTGGTTCGAAAGATCGCTAACAGGAAAGCGGCCGAGCAAAAACCTCAGGCCGATGCGATTGCCCGAGGCAGGCTTCGACGTCGTGTGGCGGAGGGGTACGATGAGCAGGTGGACGAGCAGTTGACTGAAGCGAATTCTCAACTGGCCCGCCTGAATGGTCCTATGCCCGTTCTTAGTCGATTGGGAATGCAGCGTCCGGTATTCTCTCTCGCATCGAGTGATCAATCGGTCTACGCCAGCGTTACGCAGGCGTCTGCAACTCAGCTGGCTGCACCGGCGCCGTGCCCAATCGTGATCGACTCTGACTTTGGGATGGCGATTAAAGTGCACCAGTCACTGCCAACAAATATCGTTGAAACATTGTTGCTGGACCGTGTGTTGAAGAGCAGCAACCTTGACAACTACGTACGTCAATTCTCTGACGAAGTACCTGAGGACATTCTGAAGGAAGCCGATGGCCCGCTGTGGCAAGTTTACTTCCGTGATTATCAACCCGTTGTTCTCAAGTTCGACGACGGAAGACTCTCGATCACTTTGGCGACAACCAAACTGCTGGGTGCCAAGGAGGTGCAAAAGCCGGCAGAGGTGACGGCTGTGTATCTGCCAGAATTTGGTGATGGGACGCTCACGCTACGCCGCGAAGGTGACTTGCTGATAGAGATCGATGATACAGGCACCGCAGTAACGGCGCTCAAGAGTGTTATTCGCAAGAAATTCGAATCGATATTTAAGGATGCAATTGTTCTACCGGTCGAAAAGCTTCAACAGCGTTTTCCCAAGACCGCCGGGCTTGAATTGGTGTCGATTGATATCGATGATGGCTGGATGCAAATTCTGCTTCGCTAAGCCCGCTGGATGAGCTCAAGCGGTGCAGAATTGCAATGTGACCGCTTGGCCGATACAAAGGCGGAGTCTCAATACCAGGACAGGATTTGAGGTTCCAGCAAAAACCATTGGCAGATCGCGTAAGGACGGATCGAAGTGTCGAACGAAAACTCTCTCGTCCAAGTTCTTCTTGATAAGATTCCGGGCTTTGGAGCGTATCGCGAGGCTACGCGGCTGCGCGATGATGATCTAGAAGCCCGCAAGTTCGTGGCGATGCGATTGGCCGAATGCAAGGGGAACCTTGATAGATTAGCCGCTCAAGCGGTTAAGGGGTTGCTGCTCGACGAAGTCGTGGAGATCGAAAATGTTAGGGCGGACGTCGATCGAGGGCGAAGTCGAATCGAAAATGCGATCGCAGGTTACCGCAGCGTGTGGGAGTCCCGCGGTGCGAGCGTCGAACTGATTCAGGATGCGTTGCAAATTGACCATGCCTTGGTTTCCATCGTTGATCGGATGGACGCAGCGGCCCGTGAATCCATTGGGAATCCCAAAGCGTTTGATGCCACGACAAGTAGGGAACTAGCACGCGAACTCCACGCCCAAATCGATCGCCGCGAACAATTGTTGGATGCCGACTCTTGATCCGTCCGACGATTCCGGTCTTTCGCACTTCTTTCTTTAGGTCAACAGAATGCTACGCCTGGATGTGATCGATTTCTCCGACTCCACCGGTCAAACCGTGGTAGCGCGGGTGCCAGAGTTTGGCACCGCTGCAATTCGAAGCGGTGCCCAGCTGATCGTTCAACAAAGCCAAGAAGCCGTCTTTTTTCGTAGCGGAAGAGCGCTCGATAAATTTGGGCCGGGGCGTTACGTGTTATCTACGGAACATATTCCGCTCCTGTCTGATTTGTTGGCTATCCCGTGGGAAAAATCCCCGTTTCAGGCATGTGTGTATTTTGTCGGTAAACAGCAGTTTGTTGGCCAAGGATGGGGCACCAGGCAGCCGCTGACGATGCGTGATCCCGATTTTGGGGTAATACGGCTGCGCGGGTTCGGGCGCTATGCATTTCGGGTG
>DNPC01000133.1 GCA_003501565.1 Planctomycetaceae bacterium
GCGATTCATTTGTAGCTTCCTCCAGAGTCTTCAGCATATTATCAAGCACTTGCTTCGAACTCTCATCGCTGGCCAAGTTCGTTTGCTGAGACGGGTCACGCATCATGTCATACAGTTCAAGCGTGCGATCTTTGTAGCGGTTCAGCTTGTGGGTCGCCGTGCGTATGCTGTGGTTGCCTTCTTGGTAGGTCATAATCAGGTGTTCGTGAACGGGCGCTGCATCCGCATCATCCAACAAGGACGAAATGCTTCGTCCCACCACAGCTTGTGCCCCCACATCGGTTCCAGCGAGCTCGCAGATCGTCGGATACAAGTCATTGAGGCTAACGATCTGACGACGCAGCTTACCGTCGCAGCAGGCCTGGTTGCGGGGATCATGAACGATCAACTGCACCCTGTTCGCTTCCTCCCACAATGCTTGCTTTGCGATGTGGTACTTCGCTCCCAAGTGGTAACCATGGTCACTCCACAACACCAACACCGTATCTTCGTAATGCGGCGATTTCTCATAACCTTCGATCAGCCGTCCTAAACAGGTGTCAGCAAAACTAACACAGGCCAAGTACGATTGGACCATGGCCCTCCAACCAGAGATTTCCACACCTGCGCCAAGTGTTCGAGCGTGGTCAATCACAACTCGCATCTTCCCGTTGCGCATGTCGGTGAAACGTTCTGCTCCGGATGGCAAATCGTCGAGGTCGGCTACGATTGCGGCCAGTGTTTCTGCCGTTAGTCCAGACATCTCGTCAGTCGGAAACCGGTCGAAAAATTCTTGTGGGGCGACAAACGGCAAGTGTGGCCGAAACAGTCCGCAGCCAAGAAAGAATGGTTGGTCTTTCGGCAATTTGGTGCCGGATGGCCCGACGTTTCCGCGCCGACCAGCAGGTTTCATTTCTGCTTCGCCGTCCTCCAGTAGTCGAGCCGCGAAGTCCGCCGCCATCCAATCACCAGATTCTTTAGTCTTCAAAACCGAGGGACCGAAAACCATATTGCCCCCATTGGGCGGCGAGTACTCTCCGAAACGTCCTCCGTTGCATCCGGTTGCATGATTAAGCCACACAGACCATGAGTGTCGCGCGTCAGCCCAGTCGTTGCGAATCGGCCCGGCGGTGTTTCCAGTCGGTTTGTGGAACAGCTTGCCAAGCCCGGTGGTGAAGTAGCCACTCCGCTTGAGCTGTTGCGGCAGAGTAACAGCATGTTTCAGCGTCTCGTAGGTGCGGAAGTGTCTCGAATGTCCATAGTAGCCTGACTGATACGGCGCAACTCCGGTCATAAGCGACGTTCGCGATGGACCGCAAAGGGCACTGGGACAGTAGGCACGAACAAATGGAGCACTCTTTTGGGCGAGCCGATCCAGGTTGGGAGTGAGTCTTTTGCAGACATCTGCACGGACGTCCGCATTCGGGTAGATCACCTGCAGGAAGTTGCCTGGTTCTTCAGCCGCGTAGCCCGTAAAGTCATTTAGATCATCGACAGCGATAAACAGGAAATTCGGACGCTCTTCGGCAAACGAGATTTGTGTGGCTAGCAACGCCGTAGTAGCTATTAGCCAGCACGCCGCAGCCCGGCGAGTTGAGTGTCGAAGCATGAGGTATCTCGCATTAACAATGGGGCGAATGGACAGAAATCAGCTTTAGATATAAACCTAAGTAATCAATTGGGGATGGCTGTATCGAATTGTTCTGGAAGCGATTAGGACAAGCTGCTTTACGGTGTTGCAAGTTTCGGAACCAATGCATTGGTCTCGACAAGCCAACGGTCGAGATCCTTACTCATCGCCTGCACACGATCAGGGAATCGACCTGCCAGGTTGTCGTTTTCACCAATGTCGGATTCGAGATCGAACAACTCGTACTTGTGGTCGCCGCCCTCGCCAGCAAACCAGTGCCGGATGAGCTTAAATCCACCGTCGCGCACGAATGATCCTCCAACCGTGTCTGCCAGCGTCGTCCTACGCGGAAAATGGCAGTACAGTTTTCGGCTGGGAAACTCTCCGGCCCGGGTCAGTAATGGAACCAAATCCTGACCGTCGACAGCCTTGCTATCGTATTTCGCTTGGGCGATTGACGCGATTGTTGGAAACACATCGATCAAATGCACCGGCGTATCGCACCTCTCGCCTACGGAGACAACTCTCGGCCCACGCACGATCATTGGAATGCGCACGCCGCCTTCGTAAAAGCACGCCTTGCCACCTCGTAGCGGCAAATTCGAGGTCACGGGCACTGGGAAACGCTCGGCAAGCTCACCCTTCATGTTGTTCCAGTGCACTCCTCCGTTGTCTGATATAAAAAACAGCCATGTATCATTGGTCAGTCCTTCGTCCTCTAGGCACTGCATCACACTTCCAAGGCTCTTGTCCATCGCCCACAACATTGCGGCCATCACTGGATTGTTGTGTTCCGAATCAACGTTTCGCTGGTTGGCAAACCTCTCGATGTCCTCTTCTCGAGCTTCGTAAGGCGAGTGGACATTGAAATGGGACAGTAGCATCAAGAACGGTTTCTCGTTCCGATTTCTGATTAATTGGCATGCTTCGTTAGTGAGTCTTTCGCAAATGTATTCACCGGGGGCACTCGCAGGCTTTAGTCCCGGAATCTGATTCGGACCAAAGTAGCCGCCGCGCGGCCCCGCTCCGCCAACACAGATCACCTTGTCAAAGCCCTGTTGATTCGGCCAGTATTTCTGACCTGCTCCCAAATGCCATTTGCCAAGAAACCATGTTTCGTACCCCACGTCACACACGGTCTCTGCAAACGTGATCTCGGAGAGCGGCAAATGCGAACGGCTCTCCGGCCAAATCACTTTGTCGCCACCCCGTGGCCTAGCGGGTAACTTTGGGACTGGTTTACTTTGCCCGGTGATCGCCTGATGCATGCCGATTCGCGATGGATATCTTCCGGTCAGTAGCGCGACACGCGAGGGTGAACACAATGGCTGCGCATACGCTTGCGTAAAAGTCACGCCAGCGTCAGATAAACGCTGTAGATTTGGCGTCGCATAATAGTCACTGCCATAAACACTGCTGTCCATCCAGCCCATATCGTCGACCAGAAAGACGATTATGCTCGGCTGTCCGGCGAGAGCCACGGTGCACATCGAGAAAACGTAGGCAAGTGCAGCGTAGATTGACGTTCGACAGGCGGAGGTAGCGAACGCCGAAGTCGCGAAGGCGAAAACGACGCGCGATGAATTTCTCAACATGCAACTTTCTCGTGCTATGAGGCACAATATCTAAGCGAGACGATGTCCGGACAAACGTTGGAAACAGAGCCCAGATGAACCTTGGAGCGAAGCCAGGCAAAGCTTGTGGGTGAAGCCCAGTAAAACCTGTTGCGGCGGAGCCCAGACAATCCCTACAGCGAATACAACAAAGTGCTGCGGTTCGCGTCTTCTACTTGTTCGCTCGATCGACTCTGTATGATTCGGCGTTACTGTGCAAATTCCTGTGCTTCGTCTGGACCCGGTGACGCGTACGCAGGATCTTTGGCTCGAATGTAAACTTCACCGTTGGCAAGCGTTCGAACGTCTAGCGGCACTATCGTAACACCCTGTTCATTAATCGTTCTCGCGTTGTCGCCGATGTTTCGCTCCTGGATTCCCTCGCGTTCTTCGGGCGGAACGTTAGCGTTAAAGAATGCTGTGCACCACCAATTCCCATTGCGGTCCTGAAACGGAGTGCCGTGACCGAGAAATCGCCCCGCGAACTTCCTTGGCCCGTAGGGTCCTGTAATTTTGTCAGCGACGCTGTAGTACAAGTTGTACGAACCCTTGCGGCCTTGATCCGTTGACCAGGCAGTCCCTAGATGAACATATTTGTCACCGACTTTGATCATTGTCGCACCTTCGTGACCGATTCGGTTGATCTGCTTACCATTGGGGCCAAGGCGCGAGCCAGACGGATCGATGCGCACAGGCTCCGCGGTGTAGCGAGTTAGATCATCACTGAGCGGCGCCACGTAAGTGTTGCCCCACAGAAGGTAACGGGTACCATCTTCGTCGGTAAAGATAGACGGGTCGTGACGTTGGCCAATCTTGTTGCCCATTGGATGAAACCATGGGCCCTTTAAATCAGCACCTTCGGTCAGTGCAAGACTGGAAACCTGTTTCGGGCAATGCACCAATGCCCACCGGCCTTTGTCGGCCAACCAATGAACCTCAGGTGCCCAGATTCGCCCCGCGTTTTTTTTGCCCTTTCGTTTTTGCAGGATGTCCCTACTGGAGAAGATAGGTCCGATCGATTCCCACTCAACCAGATCCTTACTGCGCCACAACCTTACCTGATCGCCGACGATACTCGCATCACCGAGCCCAATGTTGTACGGGTTCTCTGCTTCTCGCGGGTCGCCTTCGTTCGGCTGCGTTCCAGTTAGGTAGTAATACGAGTCGGGGCCAAGGGTAATGTATGGATCACGGATCCAACCGGCCTTGATGTACAGTGCTCTATCGTGTGACTTCAGTCCCGAGTGAATTGCCTCAGGTGACATGACCGGTCCGGGCTTGCGGTCGGTCGCAACTTCGATGAACGCCTCCTTCTTAAACTGATCCGCCCTAGCGGCTTGCTGCTCTGTCTCCGTGAACAACACTGTGTGTAGCTCGGCCAGTTCCTTCGCCGGAATTTTGATAACCTCGCGGTCGTAGGTCATCAGGCCGTTAATCTCGCCCTCTACATCAGTCGTTTGAGTGTAGACTCCGCCCGCAATTCCTTGGCCTCGCAGTTCGTTCAAAAGCTGTAGCGATGTTGTGTAACGCTGCTTGTATTCAGCTTGGCTTTTCGGAATGTCTCCATAACCCCAGTTGCGTCGATTTGCATCCCACAAATGCCCAGGTACCGGGAATCCGTGCCCTCCGAACTCACCCATCACTTTAATGTAATTATCGAAACGTCCGCCTTTGCCGTCTTCGAAAGGGAATTCAGGATGTGGGTATTTGTGGGCATCGACCACATCGCCGACCGGCCAGAAATTACCTCCGCTAGCGATGTTAATGATACGTGAGGGATCGCGATCGATCGTCCAGCGGCCAACTTCCATCGTCTTATGCTGGCCCCAACGTTCATTGAACGGCACCCAACTAACGATCGACGGATGACTCTCCAAAGACGTGATCATTCGGTCGAGTTCCAACATGAACTGTTGGTGTTGCTTCGGCGGCCACTTGGCGTCGACGGGATTGGGTTTGAGTCGACTCCACTGCGGCCAGGCCTGGTTGCCGACTCCGCCGCTGACTTGGTCTTGCCAGACCATCATTCCTAGTCGGTCACAATGGTAGTAATAGCGACGCGGCTCGACTTTGATGTGCTTGCGAATCATGTTGAAGCCCGCATCCTTGAGCCACTGAATATCGAACAGCATCGCTTCGTCGGACGGCGGAGTCATCAGCCCGTCCGGCCACCAGCCTTGATCTAGCGGTCCCCAATGGAAGAGCGTTTTTCCGTTGAGCGTGAATCGCCAGTGCCCGTCAGCGTCTTGAACCTTGCCGACGTCACGGACGCCCGCGTAGGTAGTCACAGAATCCACCGGCTTTTCTTCGCTGCCGATCAAATTGACGGTGATGTCGTACAGGTGCGGATTGCGAGGACTCCAGAGCTTTGCGTTGTTCAGTCGAATTATCGCTGACTTACCACCTCTGACCTTTGCAACAGTGGATTCGCCATCGCGGACTAGCACTTCCACCGTGTTGTTCGAGTTGGTCTTGGTTTCAACGGTTATCGTGCCCGACTCCGCAGACGTGCTAACTTTCACGTCCTTGATATGCTCGGCGGGGACTTCTTCCAGCCAGACCGTCTGCCAAATTCCCGAGACTTGGGTGTACCAAATACCCCGCGCATTGATCACTTGTTTGCCTCGAAGCTGATACCCCTCCGTCGCATCCTCGACTCGAACTACCAGCTCGTTGCTGCCCTCTTCGACTGCGTGCGTGATGTCGAAAGAGAACGGATCATTGCCACCGACGTGCGTTCCGACGGATTGCCCGTTAACAAACACCTCACAACGGTAGTCGACGGCTTCGAAGTTAAGCAGCCACTTTCTATCAGCTGGTTTGTCCTTGAGCTCCAACGAACGGCGATACCAGAGCGCTTCACTAGCGTCGAGTAGTCTTTGCACGCCGCCAAGTTTTGATTCCAGGGAGAAAGGAACAAGAATCTCACCGAACCAATCAGCTGGTGTTTCTGTGACATCGATGGAAGTGACGGCATAATCCCAGCGGCCATTCAGGTTCACCCAATTATCGCGTCGCAAACGAGGCCGCGGGTATTCGGTCCAAGCGTTTTCCGCTGTCACCTCGGCTCCCCACCTAGTGATCAACTTCGACTCAAACGGTTTCGTGCTCCGTTTGGGCTTGGGGAGTGTTGGCACGTTGTCAGCGTCGACCAAGTGCACGTCGATGAATTGACCGCCCGTGGTTTGCCTACAACGGACCGCCATCGTGTTACGGCCTGGGCGCAGAACTGAACGCTTTGATTGATCTATGGGTACGACGATGTACTTTGCTGTGAAGCCACTCAGATTCGCAATTCGTTTGCCGTTAATGTAGATTTCAGCATTTTCATCGTGATGCAACAGGAGAGCCGGTTTGGCGGGCACTGATTCCAATTCGAACGACTTCCGCAGCCAGATACTATTGGTTGCCCATGTTGTACCAATTCGCGCTCCCGGCGTACCTTGCGTTCCGAAGCCGCCCGAGGCTTCTTTCCACTCTGAATCGTCAAACTCCGGTTGCTGCCAGCCTTCCGCTGGACGTCGAATCGCAAAACGCCATTCGTCAACGATCTCTTGCGCTGAAGCCGGCAGAACGAGCAACAGCAATAGCATCATGCGCCCAAAGACTCTCAGCAATAACAACACATCATTCCCCATCCACTTACCCGTCCCTTCGTGGTAGATACTCAAATCTCGGTTGTCCACTTGACCGTTCCTTCGTTGAATCGTCGCTGCCA
Source organism: Planctomycetaceae bacterium (assembly GCA_003501565.1). Lineage (GTDB taxonomy): Bacteria > Planctomycetota > Planctomycetia > Pirellulales > Pirellulaceae > Aureliella. Next base: position 6,941 of record DNPC01000133.1, read on the forward strand.
TAATGCGCTGTCACTAGTGATATTCGCCGATAGAAAACGCAGAAGCGAGGTGGTGTTAAGTATTCGGAAGTTGCCTTGAGACCAAAGGGCAGCAACGAAAGTGCGGTAGGAAAACACAACAACTAATGAGCGCTCGGCCGCAAAACAGCGAGAGGCAGCTACAGGTTTCATCGTTGTTCTTCTATGAGTTGCATTCATTTCTTTGCGCGGCCATTATTTTGGCCCCGCTGCCTCGGTCCACTTTCCCAGATGACACCAACTCGCGTCGCCCACCGGTTCCAGTCTGCAATCATCTGATTGAGACGCTCAGGTTCCGCTTCAGCGAGGTTGATCATTTCACAACGGTCATCAGCGAGGTTGTAGAGCTCCCACTGAAGCCTTTCAGGCATGCGTTTCCCGTAAACCGCTTTCCAGTCACCCTGGCGTATTGCATGTGCCGCTTGGTGATCAAAACCTAGTGTGCGATCGGGGAGTTCCCCACCCTTAAGCGCTGGCAACAAACTGGTTCCTTCTAGCGGGGTGATTTCACGCTCGCCGATTTGCGTCGGGTATGTTGCGCCGCACGCCTCGATCAGAGTTGGCATGATATCCATCACGTGAGCGGGCTGGCGTACCCACGCTGCCTGTCTACCAAGTCCATCGGGCCAATGAGCGATGAAGGGAGTGCTAATACCTCCTTCGTGCGTGAAGTGCTTGTAGTTTCGGAACGGGGTGTTTCCCAGATTCGCCCAAGCGCTGCCGTAGGATTGGTGAGTACCTCGGCCACCGATTTGGCGGACTGCGTCACCGGTACGTAGTTTTGTTTTCCCGCGACGCGAGGTTCCATCGAAACCGAAAGGCCCCCATTCGTAGCAAGCACCGTTATCGCTGAGAAACAGGATAAGCGTGTTATCCAAATCGTTTGATTGCTTCAGATGCTCGACGATCTGTCCGACGCCGTCGTCCACTCCTTCGACCATCGCGGCAAACACTGCCATCCGTCTGGCAAGGTCAATCTGGCGATCCTCGCCGAGTGAATCCCAGGCAGGATTCTCTTGGCCTGAGAAACCGTTTGCAATGTCGTCGCGATCCACGGGCACGATACTGCGTGGCGACAACTTCCAGTGCTCACCATCGATCAAGCCGAGTTCTTGCATACGCTCGAAACGTTCCTGCCGAAGTACGTCCCATCCACGACGATAGACTTCGTCATATTTGTCAGCCCGGTCGGCAGGTGCTTGGACAGGAAAGTGCGGCGACGAGTGGCTAAGGAAGACGAACCACGGCTTACCGGTCCGCTGGGCTTGTTTAATAAATTCGAGTGCGTAGTCGTTGAAAACGTCAGTTGCATAGTACTCGCCGTCAGGCGGATCGATTTCTTTTTCGCGTCCACTCGGCAGGCGGTGATACGCCTTGGGGTCGTATTGGTCTTGAGCGTAGCCTCGCGTGTAACCGTAGAATTCATCAAAACCGCGGCGGATCGGCCCAGTGTCTTCGTGCAGATGCCATTTACCAACGTAGTAGCAAGCATAGCCAGCGGGCGACAACACTTCGGCGATCGTTGCGCAGTTGCCGCTCAATCTGCCCGCGTATCCCGGCCCACGAGTAGGATGCGGCTTGCGGGTCGTAAAGTCACCAATACCAGCCTGAGTCGGATAAAGCCCCGTCATCAAAGAAGCCCTACTGGGGCAACACCTTGCAGAGTTATACACCTGGGTCATACGAACTCCGCCACCAGCGAGTGCGTCGATGTTCGGTGTATTGATTTCGCCGCCGTAACACCCAAGATCCGAGTACCCCAAGTCATCGGCCAACACGATCACGATGTTTGGAGGTTTTGCCTGTCCACGACAGCTACCGACTAAGCCGCTCGTGATCAGCAGGAACACAGGTAAGGCGATTGAAATACAAGAACGGGCTTGGAAGAAAAGCGATCGTTTGCTGGCACAACTTCCGAGCTCATGCAGCCTGCCATGACACCCGAGTCGGTTGCGTTTGCCCCAAAACAAGTTACGAACTTCCATTGCTTATTTCTTTTCTCGATCTTTCGGCCAGGGGAGCACATTGGCTTGCTTTGCCCACTGCGTCCATTGAGTCTTTAGATTCTCGACGAGTTCGGGATGTTCGCCTGCTACGTCAGTGGTTTCCGTTCGCACTTCAGAGAGGTCATACAATTCCCACTGCGTCGAGTTCGAGCCATTAAGAGTGACCAGTTTCCAGTTGCCCTTGCGAATCGCTGCATGCCGTTCATGTTCCCAGAACAGAGTTCGGTCCACCAATTTATTTGGGTCTTTGAGATTCTGCAGCAGCGATTGCCCAGATAGAGGCCTGACGGCACTTCCGGCGTAGGCTGTTGGATACTCTGCCTCCGCCACATCGATGCAGGTTGCCATCAAGTCAACGACGTGACCAGGTTGGTGAGTGAGCTTACCGCCGCCCACAATCGTTGCGGGCCAGTGGACAATCAGTGGAGTTGCGATACCGCCTTCGTGCACCCATCGCTTGTGAAGCCGAAATGGTGTGTTCGAGGCATTGGACCAAGCTTCGCCCTGACTACTCGATCGTGCCGATTTTTTTCGCCACTGAGCAAAGTTGGATTTTGTATTCTTATTCCACTGATAGCCGAACATTCCCCCTTCAGCACAACAACCGTTGTCCGACAAAAACAGCAGGAGCGTATTGTCGAGGCATTTCATCTGCTGTAGCTTCGCAATGATTCTTCCGATGTTTTGATCCATGCGTTCTATCTGAGCTGCATAGATCTCGCGCCGAAATTCTAATTCACTCCGGTCAGCTGCAGGCAATGTATCCCATTTAGGGCAGTTCGACGGGGAAAGCTGAGTGTGGCTCGAAACGAGTCCGAGTTGCTTCATGCGTGTGAGTTTCTGAGCTCGAAGTTTGTCCCAGCCCGCGGAATACCATCCCTGGTATTTATCAATGTTCTCCTGGGGAGCTTCCAGCGGCCAGTGCGGTGCGTTGTAGGCTGTGTAGAGGAAGAACGGACGATCGTCGTCCTGTGCCTCGTCCAGAAATTTGAGCGACCAGTCAGTGAAGACGTCAGTGGTGTACCACTGGGTTTCGGAACCGTTGGAACCGAATCCTGTGGACTGTTCTACTGCGTCGTGCATGGGATCCGACGTTGGCGGGACAACCAACCTATCATTGTGATACACCGGACATCCGGACAGTACTTTGAAGTAACTGTCAACGTGAATGTGTATACCGTAGAAGTGTTCGAAGCCGCGATCGGTCGGCCACTGCCCTTGCTTGTGTCCAACGTGCCACTTGCCCGTCATCATCGTACGGTACCCGGAGGACTTCAATACTTCCGCGATGGTCACGCATTGCCGATTAAGATGCGGACGGTAGCCTGGTCCTTTGTCACTGTAGACCATATGTCCCAGACCCGCTTCATGTGGATACAAGCCAGTCAGCAACGAGGCCCGAGTTGGACAACAGCGCCCCGTGTTATAGAACTGGGTAAATCGCAATCCATCTTCGGCCAATGCATCGAGGTTCGGCGTTTCAATTTCACCCCCATAACAGCCGATATCCGAAAACCCCATGTCGTCCGCCATAATCAACACAATGTTCGGACGTTGGCCGTAACACAGTCTCCCTGTTGCCAAACCGGCGAGTATTGCGACACAAGCAATTAGCTTGCAAGCAAATAGAAGATCGCCAGTCTGATGATGGTTGGCGAAACACATCGAGAGGATTCCAAGATTAGATTGCGGCGTTGCAGTCCGTCGGCTTACACAGAGCCGCGGCCGCCTTGTTCTCAGCAACACGGACCAACTGAACAGCCTAGCATGTATTGGCCGCAGAGCCATGAACGAGAGCGTCAGGGCCCTATAATATTTTGTCAAGCACTAGAAATCACTGAATCCGAGCGTTGCCGCGAAACTTGGTCGTGGTTGTGCCCGTGACTCGTTTAAACACGGTGTAAAAGTACTCGGGATATTCAAATCCACATAGCGTAGCAATTTGTTCGGCCGGAAGATCCGTTGTCAGCATCAGTTCCTGTGCACGCTTGATCTGCACGTGACGAATTTCCTCTTGCGGGGTCCGACCGAGATGCTTTCTAACCTGGCGCTCCAGGGTGCTGCGAGACACCGAACTGTTGCGTACAACGTCTTCGACATTCACACCAAGACAAGCGTGTTCACGAATGTATCGCAGGGCTGCAGCGACTTCCTTGTCATCGATGGCCACGACGTCGGTTGACTGGCGGGTCGCGATTCCAACGGGCGGAATCAACTGAGAAGTTTGGACGTGCGAAGCACCGTTCATTAGTTGCGCAAGGCTCTCTGCCGCTCGAAAACCAACGGCCTCGGCGTTTGGAATGACGCTGGAAAGAGGGGGCGAGCAAACTCGGCACAACAGTTCGTCGTTATCGACTCCAATAACAGCAACCTGTTCGGGAACTGATAAACCAAGCTTCGAGCACGCGTCGATCACGTGTTGCCCTCGTACATCGTTGCAAGTCATTACAGCGAACGGAGTCTCGAGCCGGCCCAGCCAGGTCGCTATATGCCGCTGCTCAGCTTCCCATGTACGAGCGCCGCGCCCGTGCCACGCGGAGGTGTAATGCGAACAAACGAAACCTTCGTCTTCGATCCGCCGTATGAAAGAATCGCCCCTCCGTTCCGACCAGGCCTCATTGCGGAAGCCGCAATAAGCGAACCGACGGAAGCCACGGTCGATTAGATGTGCAGCCGCCATACTACCAATGGCTTCGTCGTCGCTCCGAACTTGTGGCAAGTCACCATCACCACGCCGATCGGTTACTTCGACAAGCGGCACTCCGTTTTTTCCTATCGCCTCAATCAACCCGGGCGTTGTAGCGCGCGAGATAATCCCGTCGCCCTGCCAGTCTTTGAGCCACGCGGGCGGTTGCTTCCACAAATCACGTTGCTCAAGGAACACCGACCATTCATCATGCATCCGCATGTACTTGACGATCCCCGACATGAGATCGCGACCATAGGCGCTGGAAGTTTCAATAATCAGAGCAACGTGACGTTTCATAGCGCCTTTACAAAGGAGTTGAGGTTAGTTCTCCTGCACCAAGTCGAGCAAGCCTATAAGCCTCGCACTAACCATTGCATCAGGGATTTGAGTCTGCAGCGAACCATTTTCACCGATTCTTCTGACAACTTCAATTCCTCAGAATTCGCTGCACTCACCGTCACTGCGTGAAGATTGGCGGCGTGTCGATTTGATTACAGGTCGTTGCGGAACATGCATCGTCCTCCTGCGGTTTTGCATTGTGTGGGTGTGCAATCGTCAAAATGCTGCTGGCTCCAGAAAGCTCAGTTTGGCTCGTTCCCCCAGCACAACGTAGTGGCCGCAACCTTCTAAAACAGTGTGTTCGTTCAAGACAGGTACATGTGTACCTAGATTGCGAATTGCAAACGTCTTTTGGAACCGCCTACGATTTCGCGGGGGGTGCGAGAACCGTCATAACTGGCATGGTCATCTACGGCAACTGGCTTCTTCTACCTAAATAGCATGCATTGCCCGCCTGTTACATCCTTCTGCGCCGATAGAATCCGAGACGCGTGATCTCCGGTCGTGTCCCTACCTCTCAAAGACTGCGCGGTAGATTGACACCAACGACTGGACACCCCGTTCCATCGGTTAGATGCACCAACTCGCTTTGCCAATGTATAGCGCTCGCGGCGGAAAAATCGGAGGAAGTGTATTCATGCGTTGATAACAGCTCAATAATGCGCGAAGAATCGGAATGGAACGATGACATCGGCAACCAACACAGCTAGTTCAAGCATTGCTGTCACCGCTGCAACTACCGTCAGGGCGTTACCGTCAGGGCGAGGTAATGCTGAGTCCCAGAGTTCAGCGCTGTGGCAGACGTATGTTCTCCCTAGCGTTAACTGGGGCGACGCTGCCGATACGATCATTCGCGTTGACAATGAGTATGCAAACGTCGCTGGCCCCCACTATTTGGATTGCTGGCACGCAGACGTTGGATGGCACCGGCGACTGCAGGACCTTGCGCCGCCTCCCTTACCGAGCAACGAAGAATCACGTGCGTCGACTGGTGCATTGTCGGGCTCATCTGCGGAATTGCCGCCGAGTCCAGCTCTGAGATTTGACACCGACAATGACAGCCTTCGCTCCAACGAGAGCCTCAAGCTCAACTCCGAGATCGAAGATCGTATTGCAGAAGTTGCTCATGATATCCGCTCGCCGATTGCGGTCGCGAAGCAAATCGTCAGCGCTGTCGCTCAACAAGCTCAGTCAACCGGCACGCTATCCGGTGGCGAAATCGAATTGCTAGAAATAGCGGCCAGCCGCCTGGTCGAAGCCAACAAATGGGCCGAAGGAGTGCTGGTCCAACGCTGCCTTCAAGATGGGACACCTATCAATATACGCCGCCGGTTTTACCCTACGCAGTGGAAAGCAGCTGTCCAACCACTCTTTCATGGCCTCGCTGTTCGCAAGCGAATTCGACTGCAATGGACCGGCTGGGATCGCTCGCTACCAAGGCTCTACCTTGATGAAAATCAGCTAACGCGAATCGTTCTGAACCTGGTAACGAATGCTATTGAAGCAAGTCGAATCGGAAGCGAAATAGCAATTCGTGTTGCCGTGCAAAACAATGTAACGCAACAACTCGTTCTAGCAATCGAGGACAAAGGGCAGGGTTTGTCAGAATCGACTCTAAAGCAAATCAACTCCAATTCTCTCACTGATTTTTCTCAGACGAGCACCGGATCGGGGTTCGGACTAGGAGTCGCCAAGAGCTTGATTGCTTCCTTAGGTGGGAGGCTGCGTGCAGAATCGAGTGAGGCTGGAGGCACGTTGATCAGATTAACGCTACCGACCGACAGCCCGCAGTCGCTGCTACGTAGTTGGCTCGTTCAAGGAATGTCAACACAGGATGCCCAAAGACTTTCTGGAAGCGTCGAAATGTATGCTGTTCGATGTACAGGGCTTTCACCACAGTTTGTCGATACACAACTGCAACAGAGTGCCGGTGGACAGGACTTTGTGTACCGCGTTGGTGTTGACCGCTGGCTGTGGATGACACGCAGTTCTTCGAACGTTCGCTCCGAGGGCCTTCCTGCGCAGTTGGACGATTCGTTGCGGCGGCTGCGACATATGCAAGGTCGATCCCTGACGCATCGTACCTGCAACGGCCAACTTGTTTATCGGATTCAATGCTCCGATGCCGACTTGCCCACCGATGACCTTACCAAACGTGTGACCGAAATCGCTCACCTGCTAAGCTCGCAGATCGAGCGAGTGATGGGAGGACGCGTTCCCTCCGTTGACGACCTCAGCATCCAAGCAGGATCAATCGTCTTTCGGACCAACGAACAAGGCGGCACTCGCCAGGTGCGTCAGGATATGCCAGGTGCTGTCCCAAGGTCTGCCATGTCGCGGCACCGGAGCTGGGACGCAGGAGGCCAGGATGCGACGATTAGTGTGCCAGGCAAGCCAGCGGGCGAAGAGAGCCCTAGTGAGGACTCGACGCGCCGACGCGTCGATAGTGAAGGAACAGTAATTCCGGATTCAAAGTCCAGCGTTGTCTCGCAGCTTCCTGGCGGCGAACCGATTGCGGTCGTCCAGCAAGACGCAACACCCGCCTTGGTGGCAGGAAGGGCTCAATCTCCGAGTCGGTCAGCGATGCTCCCGAGTCAAAAGATGCCAGCGGTTCTCAAGGATCCAACGGCGCAGATATCCTCGACAGATTTCGAAAAAGCGATCCTTGAGGTGAACGACATTTGGAAGAAAGATCGCGACATCATCGCACGCGCTCATGTGCCGTTGTCAGAGTCCAAACGCGGCTAGAAAAACGGCCGAACAGCCAACACCTTGTGAATCATTTCACAAACCTCTACGTGACTTGGCTTCTCAGACGCAGCCAGGACCTACGAAATACCCCGACGAACGGGGAGCGACGGCTGAATCTTTATATATCGCCGCATCGACACCGACGGGCATTTCTTCACCGCTCCTTTTCCAATACCAGCATGATTCCCCCTACCATTTGCTGTCCCGAAACACATCAGCTGGTGGCAGTCGCTTCGCTATTCACGATCGAATTTTGGCCAAAGGAAGACAAAGGAAATCAAAAAACTGGAAACGGGCATCGAAATCCGCTATGTTTACGATCGTCCCCTTGCAGGCTGGCAAAGGCACCTTGCCGATCTTTGTGTCTTGCGGAGCCCGCGCCGACAAGCGGCGTGAGCAGATGCTTGCGTGGCGCTTGAGCATCACAGGGACACCATTTAGCCAACGTCCAGAACTCAAACAAAGGAGCTGAGTGATGTTGTCGTCTCGTCTTTCCCAATCCAGCGGAATCGTAAACGCTGCCTTCTTGATTGAGGTCAAGGAGGCAAATGCTGACGTCTGGAATTGTTTGCGGCGAGTTCGAGATTTGGCGGCGATGCCGGAGAGTGTTGATCGTGAAGCATTGGCCCATGAGTTCGTTCAAGGGGCGGACGAATTGTTGGTTCAGCTCGCCAAAGAATTTCAATTGGAAGAAACGCTTGGCTTCATCGCCCCAAGTAGCGGTGCTACGCAGCCTGGTGACCAAACGGATTTGGGAAAATCCTCACAACAACACCGCGAAATCTACTTGTGTCTGCAAGAAATGTGCGAGCGGGCTGAAGAATCCGAATATCGCGGTACAATTTGTCGCGACCTCAACCAGTTTCGCGAGGATTTCGGCAAAGTCGACCAACTGTTGCGGGAGCACGAGAGGTATGAAGCTGAACTGATTCGCGGTCATTTGGGCGCCGATGCCCTGTAGCTGTCCAAACATCCACAGGAGTTTGCCACTCGGTGACACTGCCTTAGGGTAAGCGTGACACTGCCTTGGGTAA
>DNPC01000130.1 GCA_003501565.1 Planctomycetaceae bacterium
CCATACGCAGCACCATAGCCACCCATGCGCCCCTCTCCGCTGTTTTTTGCCTCGTCCATCCCATCGTCGGCTCCATATCCTCCACCTCCCATGCCGCCATAGCCTCCGCNGCCATAACCTCCTTCACCACCATAGCCTGCTCCTCCGCCAGGTCCCCCATAGCCGCCTCCTGCAGCACCACCGTCGTCGCTGCCTCCGCCGTAATCGCCTTCACCGCCCCCGCCGTAGCCTCCCATGCCTCCCATATCTCCCATATCTCCATACCCGCCCATGCCACCCATGCCTGCTGCAGGGCGCGCGGCGAGCTGCGAGATTCGCGGCTTCAGGCTGCCGAACGCATAACGGATGCGAAACGCACGTTTCGGTACGGCCACTTCTTCCTTTTCCGTCGTACCGCTCTCACCCATATACAACACGCCACGAACGGGACCTTCTGTCAGCCGATACGCGACGGATGCTTCCTTGGGGGATGCTGGATCTGAAGTGAGCAAATCGTCGCTCCGGGAGACGGAAATAAAATCATCGCTGGCTGACGGCGGTTGCGCCTGAGCTATTCCTTTGCTATCGAATGCACCCAAAACTGCTGTTGGCAACAATGCCCAGCGAGTGAACCGCCGTATCGTTATTCGCATCGCTTTTTCCATGTTTTCGCTCCGTGTTGAGAAAAGGGAGTTGTTAGATTTTGCGAAGAGGTTGTGTTTAAATTGCCGACTCACCCACATGAAGAGTCGTCCTGACCAAGTGCACCCTGAAAGTTCGGCAATGCTTTCCAGTTTGGAATATTGTTGGACGGGCACATCACACTTTGGACCTACTGTGAGTCGGCTGCAACGTCGGATTCGAGCTCGCTGAGCAAACGTTCAACCGCGATAATCTCGGCGTCCAATTGGCCGTGCGAGCTCCCGAACAGACCAGCATCCGATGCGGTCATATCGAATAGCCTCTCAAGCGAGGACAAATCTCCTTCTACGCCCTGGAGCTCACGGTCAAACTGAACGATGGCTCCGAAGCTTGACGGTGTTCCGGGCACCCGCACTGCGGAAAACGAGCTGCCCGGTAGGCGATCTGGCACTCGTACCACGACGCCTTCCGGCCGTGCTTTTGAGGCAATCCAGTCGCGTAACACGGGGGTAAAGGGAAGCCCTATCAGCGCTGCAACCAGGAACATCGCGGCAATTCCCAGCACGGTGTAAGTCGTTCGCCGCCGCGGCGTAAGCGTGATATCACTGTGAAGTAAATCTTGCATGCGTTCTCGCACCTCCGCTGCCGATGAATAGCGCCGCCGCGTTTGCTTGGCTAACAAACGGTCGACCAATTGGATGACTTGGCGTGGTACGTCAGGAGCCAGCTCTCGAATTGGCCGATGCGGGTCATTGCAAAGTCGATTGAGTGTCGCCATCGTTTCACCGGCCGCAAACGGACTGATGCCGGTTAACATGACGTACAACACTGAGCCGAGCGAAAACAGATCGCTCCGAGCATCCAACTTGCGTCCCCAGGCCTGTTCAGGTGACATGAACTCTGGGGTGCCCGCCAACGTGCCGCTCCGAGTAACGGTTTGCTGGTCCAGCACTCGAACTAGTCCGAAGTCAGTCAACAATGCCCGGGTAGCATTGGCCTCTAGCAGCACGTTCCCGGGTTTAATGTCGCGGTGAATTAAGCCGCTGCGATGAGCGGTTTCGAGAGCGTCACAGAGCTGCGTTCCCAGCTGCAACGCGTTCCGCCAATGCAACGCCCCATTTTTCGCAATGTGTTCACCTAACGATGGCCCGGCGACATATTGCATTACGATGGCTGGCACCGGATCTTCGTGGACGATATCGTGCACCGACACAATGTGGGGATGCGCCAGTGACGCGACCGCTCGCGCCTCTGCCAAGAAGCGTTGCCGGACCGCTCCATGCGGGGCCAAACTGCTGGCAATCGTCTTGACCGCCACAATCCGATGAAGTTCAGTGTCATGGCCTCGAAAGACCAATCCCATTCCTCCCGCGCCGACTAGTTGTTCAATTTCATACCGTCCAATACGGCCCAGCAGCTCCGGATGCGTGGCGGGCTCGATCTTAGCACGCAGTAATTCCAGTTCGTAGCCAGTATCAAACACGCCCGGCGATTCACTGCCACTCTTGGCCGCCTCGAGCGGGCAAACGCTGCGAGCAATTCGGTGTGCCGGTAGATTCTCGGAATCTGGAAGAGTCTCGGCGAGTCGCCACCAGGATTCTTCGGCTGTCAAGCTCTCCAGTCGCTCACGACATGCAGTGCACGATTCGAGGTGGTCCAGAATCTCACGATCTACGTCCCGGTCATCTACCGTGGTCGCAGACAAAACTTGATCGGATAGGCAAGTACACTTAACCATGGTTGCGCCCTCCATCAGTTTCTGACGCGTGCACTCGCCTAGAGGACTCTGGTGGTTTCCAAAATTCGGGACTTAATACGCTGCTGGATTCGGCCGCCACGCCCGGGGCGTCATCCAATTCGCCCAGGCGAGCCGTCTCGTCCCGAATCAACTTGAGGACGCGGCATCGGGCGACGTACACACTGCCGACACTTAGCTTCGTTGCCGAAGCCGCCGCCTGAACCGATTGGCCCTCAATGGCGGTCATCTCAAAAGCTTGCCAGGTCGTCGGGGCCACCCGGCGCCGGATCGCCTCCGATGCAACTCGGAACAGTCCAACTTGAACATCGTGTATCACCGCTGCCTGATCATCAGCGGCCAGCGTAACAGCAAGTTCTGTTTGGCCACTGTTTTGGTGGGGCTGGCGGCTTCCGTTCTCGATAAAATCTGCGATCCGGCAACGAGCGATGCGCCAGAGCCAGGTGCGAAACTTTGCCCGCTCTCGGTCGGGCTTGAAGCGTTCGACGCTGCGGGCGACGCTGAAGAGGATCTCCTGCGCGACGTCCTCGCAATCGGCTGGCTGGATGCCCTTGCGAGCGGCGGCCGCAAGCAGCATCGGTGTATAGATTTCTGCAAACTCGTGCCAGGCAGCGACGTCATCGGGTTGAGCTAGTCGCAGAATCAGGCTGACGCGGGTTTCTGGAGTGCGGTGCATAGTCGTGGTGCTCGCAGGGAATGATCGCAGTTGGCCAACCAGCGGCGGTCGTCAAAAGCAGTCCAACCACACGCCGTAGAGATACTCTGCAATCTAGCCGAATCCTTACAACACGATTTGCGATTTCCTCGAGAAAGGCGTCTGAGACGCTTTGCGAAAACCTGACGCCCGCCAACCCCTCCGAAGAGCTATATCAGTAGAACACAAACGTTCCGTCGCACAGGCCAGGACATCCGTTGCAGATTTTCGAAGTCGTGAACGACTGCCACCAAAAGCCCGACTGCAAGCGTCGCGGCTCGCTCTCTCCACAAAGAAACCAAGCGCCTAGAAAGGCCGACAAACGGGCCATTGGAGGTACGGAGGCGTAGAGAGCGTCAGGTTAGAGAAAGGAGTTTGGATATGAACTGGGAGATAATGGTCGTCTTAATTGCGGTCGGTGTTTTGGTACCTGCCGGACTGGTATTAGCATTTGCAGTGTCACGCGATGAACGGACATACGTCAAGCACTATGATGCGCGTGGTTTCTCAGTTGAAGCCTGCAACCGGAATGGTCGGCGCGTCACAAACGCCGATGGAATCATGGTTACCAAGATTGGCAAGGAACACACGCTTCAGTAGGACTAAAAAAAAACGCCCTCGAGACAGCTCGAGGGCGTTTGGTATCTTACACGCAGGTGCGGCGATTGTATTCACAACGCTGCACCGCAGCTAGAACGACTGCTAGCCTGCTTGAACTAGGTCGAGTTTCCTGAGCTGCTCGACGTAATCCTTGGCGATGCTCAAGACCTCTTCACTGTAGTAGTCCATCTTGAAGACGTCCTTCTTTGGCATTTGTGATTCGAGCAAGGTTTCGGTCTCTTCTCGCTCAGCATCCAACTCAGCCCGACGCTTCAGGAAATCCTCGCGATTAAGCGAAACGAAGTTCTCCTCTTTTTGCTTTTCGAACAGCTCGATTCGGCGGAACAGTTTCTTGAAGCCCTCAGACGCTTCGATTCGTTGTTCGCTTTTCGATCTCAGTTTGGCCAGCATGTTTTCGGAGACCATATTGTAGTCATAATGCCGAACTGGCTTGACTTCATTATTAGGCAGTGCGTTGGGCAAGTCCGCTTCACCATTGTCGATACTAGCCGTGATAGCTGGCAAGACGATGTCCGACATAACGCCCTGACGTTGCGTACTCTTCCCGCCGGGCAAGTAGAACTGGCGAATGGTTAGCTTGAGCGCCCCCATTTCACCGGAGACGCCAACCAGTTGCCGACCGAGGTCGATCAATGTTTGAACAGTCCCTTTACCGTGCGTCTGTGGGTCGCCCACGATGATGCCGCGGCGATAGTCTTGGATTGCACCGGCCAAGATTTCGGAAGCACTCGCACTGCCCTTACTGGTCATCACAATAAGCGGACCACCCCAGGCAACGCCGGAGTCGGTGTCACGGTGGATTTCAAGTTCACCTCCAAGTGCCTTCGCCTGTACGACGGGCCCTCGGTCGATGAACAGACCGGTCAGGTTAATTGCTTCTTCCAGGCTGCCACCACCATTCCGGCTCAGATCGAGTACAACCGCGTCGATGTTGTCCTTGCGAAAGCCGTTGATGATCTTGCGGACATCGGCAGTGGTCGATCGCTTCTTGCCCTCTCCACCGATGTTCGCGGAGTAGAAGCTTGGCAGGTCAATGTAGCCAAACTTGAGCGGCCCGCCGTCGGTGTTTTTGCCGTACTCTACAACTTCGCCACGCGCGGCGCTGTCATCGAGACTAATCTTGGCGCGGACGATGCTGTACTCCTGCATCTCTCCACCGGCATTGGGCAAGACGCCGAGCCGAACGACAGTCCCGGCTGTACCCCGGATCTTGTCCACGACATCGTCGAGCTTCATGTCGACTACGTCGATCATGTCGCCATCCTCACCCTGCCCTACTTGGATGATGCGATCTCCCGGCTTCAGACGGCCATCCTTGTCAGCGGCTCCGCCGGGAACAATGCTCGTCAACTTGGTGTATCCGTCTTCACTGGTGAGTTGTGCACCGATCCCGTCTAGTTCCAGACTCATCATGATGATGAAATTCTCGAAGGTATCAGGCGACATGAACGTGGTGTGAGGGTCGAAGGCAGTCGTAATTGCTGAAACGTACATCTCGAGCAATTCATCCGCGTCGGTTTGGTGCCAGCGTTTTGCGGTGGTTCGATAGATTCGATGCAGCCGTTCCCGCGGATCTTCGTTGGGGTCTGGGCGCAAGACATCTTGAACGGCATCTTCTTCGTCTTCGTCCTTGCCTGCTTTCAGCTGGTCGCTGCGAATCTTGTCACTTTCCAGCAACAACAACCGATACTTCACAAGTCGACGCATCCGGTCGTTCGCTTCAGCGGTCGAACCTGGATAAGAAATCTCATCTGGATCGGTTGCGATCTTTTCTTGCTTGGAGAAATCGTGTTCCTGGTCGATGTATTTATGGGCCATCTCGATCCGCGTATCCACTCGCTTCAAGAATCGCTTGAAGATCTTGATCGCAACATCCATATCACCTTCGAGCGCATAGTCGTCGAAACGCGTACGAGCACCGGAGAACTCTTCGATGTCTTCCTGCAGCAAATAGATTTTCTGCGGGTCAAGCATTTTCATAAACTGATTAAATGCCTTCTCGGAAATCTCATCATCCAAGCGGTGCTTGGACATGTGCTGCCGGTCCATCACCATCGCAACCGCGCGCACAATATTACTGTCCCCTGGTCGAGCTTCGTTCAAAGTTTCGACCGCAGGAGGCGGGTCCTTGGCGTCGAGCGGAAGGCTAGCAAGTGCTACCAACAATCCGAAGCTGGTTGCAGCACATTTGATGAGTTGTTTCATGCGAATAAATCCGTCTAGAGGAAGCTAGCCGACACTCTCGTAGTTCAACGCTGCCGCATGTCGGTAAAGCTGCTTTGGGTGGGAATCAAACTTCTGTGGCACCTACGCAACCCATGGTTACGAAATTTGTAACCGTAACGGCAGTCGAAAGTTACGAGGAATGCTACTGAAAATATACACCGCACGGCAATATCGAAGTTGCCGCTCCCTCACGCATGTTGCAAAGCAAGCCAGTGCTCGGAACCACACCAACCCACCCCTGGGAGGGGCTGACATGCGGATAAACACTCGGGATAGCCCAACCTCAAGCTGCGGCTCGTGAAACGGCCCCGAGCTTCGTAGGTTGGGTCTTGCTGCGGCTTTCGATTCCGGCTGAAATTCGACCAAGCTGGTCCCCGCGGGGCGTACTGACTCGCTATCCTTGTGCCCCAGCTCGCGATCCCAACCTGAAAGCGAGCTCTAAAGCGTTAATAGTCCTGTACTTACACAGATTTGAGAGCTACCTATGGGAACTCCGACCTTCAGTGGATTTTCGAGCGAGACCTTTGGTTTCTTGGATGATTTAGCTGAAAACAACCAGCGTGACTGGTTCAATGAGAATCGCGATCGCTATGAAGCGTTCTTCTTGGCTCCTGCACTAGCGTTTGTTGAAGCGATCGCGCGTCCCCTCGACAAAACGGCTCCCTGCCTGACAGCCGTAGCCCGAAAATCGGGTGGCTCGCTGATGCGAATCTATAAGGACACTCGATTTTCGAAGGACAAAGCTCCTTACAAGACGAATATCGGCATTCACTTCCGGCACATGGCCGGCAAGGACGTGCACGCGCCGGGAGTCTATGTGCACATCGCGTCGGACGAATGCTTCTTCGGCGCTGGCATCTGGCGGCCTGCTTCGGACGCCCTCAAGTCGATCCGAGGCTACATCGACTCAAACCCTAAAGACTGGCAAAAGCTGCACCGCAGCAAACGTATCAATGACGCATTGGATTGGCATGAAGACCATCTGAAATCCGCGCCCCGCGGGTTTGCTAAAGATCATCCAATGCTGGAAGAGTTGCGAAGGAAGAGTTTCCTGCTCCACACGCCGCTGACTAGAAAGCAAGTTGGCAGTGCGAGACTGGTTGACGATGTGATTGATTTGGTTCGTCGCTCTCGACCTCTGATGATCGCACTTTGTGAAGCGTTGCATCAGCCTTACTGAAGCCGCCCAGTACCGGTCGTGGCACACCCCGCGGACAGCACAGCGGGTTCGCAGCTGATCTTTCTCACCGTCGTTTGCCGCAAGCATCAAGCTCGCTTGTCCCCACGCAGTCTCCATCTACGCTGACTCTCGCCACGTTGACTGCCACTTGTGGTTGGTGACTTGCGTTTGCATTATGCTAGAACGTCCAACCCAAGAGCTTCGGCCGCCCGCGCGGCTCTTCCTCGAAGCCAACTGCTTTCAACAAGCGGCAGCACAGAACCTTTGGCGAGCTCCACTCCACTTTTCTACTTCTGCTCAAGACTAACTCACCATGCTCAAACTACCACCTCCCCTTCATTACTCTTCGAAACTAAATCTGGGTGTAGCTGTGCTGGCCTTCTTCGCGATGTTTGCCGACGCGACGCGCGCAATGTCACAAACGGCAACGGAAACAGCTGCCGATGCATTTGAGATTCCAACCTCTGACGATGGTCTACCGGGAGATGGCACAATTCGCCGCTATGGTTGGTTCAAGAACCTATGGCGAACAAAACGTTCTAGCTGGGCAAAACAGGTGACCGCCGATCAGGGCAAAGTCGTCTTCCTCGGGGATTCGATTACACAGGGATGGCAGGATGACTTTCGAGGGTTAATGGGAAAACTGCCCGTTGCTAACCGCGGCATTAGCGGCGACACGACGCGCGGCATGCTAATCCGCTTGGAAGAGGACGTTTTGGCGGTCAAACCCAGGTGCGTTGTAATGCTAATGGGAACCAATGATCTGGACGAAGGGGATACGCCTGAGCAGATTGCAGGCAACTTCAAATTGATCATTGACAGACTTAAGAAGCACGACTCTGGCATGCCAATCGTGGTCTGTGAGGTTTTCCCAAGTTCGCCGGAAAAGAACCGACCTGTCGAAAAGATCCGTGCCGTTAACAATCTGTACAAGCAAGCCGTCAAGGGCGATCCGCAGATTACTGTAGTCGATACATGGACGCTGTTTGCGAACGAGAAAGGCGATGCGAAACCGGAGGAGTTCCCGGATTTGTTACACCCGAATCAAGACGGTTACAACAAATGGGCCGCTGCATTAAAGCCAATCTTTGCAACTTTAGGTTTCATCGAAACCACTCCCGCCAAGCCGAATGTCGAACCCGGCTTCCGGCTGTTGTTTAATGGTGACGACCTGACCGGATGGTGCGTTCGCCCAACATCCCAGGCGCAGTTGACAGCTCGGGCGCGCTGGCTCAAAAACAATCCGGCAGCTCCGCCGTGGCCTATTGTTGAGAAACAAGTCAACTTCGATGGTAAAAAGGCCTCGCCAGACGGTCGATTTGAATCAATCGCCGGACGACTGGTCGTGAAAACCCCTTCTGAAGGTCGACGGATACAGCAATTAAGTACGCAAGAAGAGTTTCCGGATGACTTCACTCTCCGCCTGGAATTTCGGTGCACACCCAATGCGGACAGTGGAGTATTCCTTCGCGGTAAACAATTGCAGTGCCGCGACTTCCCGTTGGCGGGCCCTTACAAGGACCTTAAAAAATACCGCCCGGGTGACTGGAACAAATTGGAGGTCATCGTGACCGGCACGCAAGCCCGCTGTCTATGCAACGGCGAAGTCCTCGAGGAAGCTCTCGAGCTTCCTGAGACGGGACCGATCGGACTGGAAGGCGATCGTGGCCAACTGGAATACCGATTCATTCGCGTGTCAACGCACTAGCCACACCATCCGATGGCGCGTTGGCAACAATCCGCAAAAGACACCAACAGCTTCTGTTTAAACTCACATTACCCAGAAACGAATCGATGAATTGCCAACAACGATCATTGGCGCCAGTGCCAGCGATACGAACGCGATTTGCAAGTATGGCGATCGCCTGCTGGCTCTGTGGATTGGCACCGGTGCTAGCGGAAGAAAAGGTTGACTTTGGGCGAGATATTCGGCAAATATTGTCCGACAATTGCTTCCTGTGTCACGGCCCCGCAGAAGAAACTCGCGAGGCAGATCTGCGACTCGACTCACGAGAAACAGCAGTTGAGGCTGGGGCGATTATGCCCGATGATCTGCTTCAAAGCAGCTTGCTTGAACGAATCTTTTCCGGTGATCCTGATCTGGTGATGCCACCGCCAGCCAGCGAAAAAGCCCTCAGCGAAGACGAGAAAGCCCTCATTCGAAAATGGGTTGCACAAGGGGCTCAATACTCGAAACACTGGGCCTTTATCGCTCCGGTGCGTCCACAAGTCCCCAAGTCTACGCTGACTGGAAGCGACAATTGGATTAAGAACCCGATTGATGCGTTTGTCCTTGCTAACAACCACTCGCGTTCCCCGGGAGCGACTGCTGTCGACCAGCTCCAAAAACCGCCCGCGCAGCCTTATGAACTTTTGCGGCGGTTGCATTTGGATCTTACAGGTCTGCCGCCCGAACTCGAGCAGATCGACCAATTTCTGGGCAACATCGATTCGCAGCTTGCGAGTTCACAATCACCAGCCAATAGTGCGTTTGACTCCGATGCTCTAGTCGAACAGTTGCTCAGCTCAGAACATTTCGGAGAACGGTGGGCACGGTGGTGGCTCGATGCTGCACGCTATGCAGACTCCGATGGATACGAAAAAGATAAACCGCGCAGCGTCTGGTTTTATCGTGATTGGATAATCAAAGCACTTAACGAAGACTTGCCTTACGATGACTTTATCCGCTGGCAAATTGCGGGTGATCTGTTGCCTAGCCCGACGCAGGATCAGTTGGTTGCGACAGGGTTCTTGCGCAACTCAATGGTTAACGAAGAAGGAGGCGCAGACCCTGAGCAATTCCGCGTTGAGGCGATGTTTGATCGCTTGGATGCGATTGGCAAAGCGGTCTTAGGCATTACGACGCAGTGTGCGCAATGCCATACACACAAGTACGATCCATTTTCGCATGCTGAATACTATCAAATGTATGCTGCGATTAACGATTTTGAAGAGGCATCGATTGCTTGCTTCACTCCCGAACAAGAAGTTGCCCGCCAGTCGGCACTCGCCGGAGTTGCTGCAGCCCGGCAGCGTGTTCGGGTCGAGGCTGATGATTGGGTAGAATCTATCGAAACTTGGTCGCGTAAGCTGTCCGCCAGCTTGCCTAAGTGGCAGACATTGACCCCAACAAGCTTGCCCTTTGAAGGACAAAAATTCGCAGTCCTCGAAGACGGCTCAATTCTAAGCGAGAGCTACGCACCCACCAAAGCCAGCAATACTTTTTCGCTGACGACCGAACTAGCTGGAACGACTGCTTTCCGGATCGATGCCTTGACGCACCCACGTCTTCCGCGCGGTGGCCCCGGGCGAAGTGTATATGGAACCGGAGCCCTGAGCGAGTTTGAGGTTAGTGTCGCTCCAGTCGATGAGCCTGGCAAAAAGACGAAGCTCAAGTTCACTCAGGCATACTCCAGCGCGAACCCTCAGCGCAGTGACTTGCTCGCGATTTATCGCAATAAAGATGCCGCCAAGGATGATCGGTTCACCGGGGGCGTAGGCTACGCAATCGACGGCGACATGAAATCTGCATGGTCAACAGATGTGGGGCCAGGTCGTCGCAACCAAGATCAGGTCGCTGTGTTTCAACTTGACGCCCCCATTGCGATCACGGGACCTGTCGTCGTTTCCATCACACTTCATCAAAAACACGGCGGTTGGAATTCAGACGACAATCAAAACTACTTGCTGGGTCGCTACAAGTTTTCAGTGACCACCGATGAACTGGCAAGTTCGGTCATGGATAGCACTCCTGCACAAGACGTGGTCGACTCGGCCGGTGCCGGTGATGCTGCAGACCAAGGCTCGTCCGACGCTGAAGCTGCGTCCAGTCAGACGGCGATAGCTCATGGATTTGCGTATAGTCCCAAGGTCGAAGCAGCACTAGCGACTCCAACCGCAGGGCGTGACTCAGGTCAAAACGATGCATTGCTGGACGCTTGGGTAGACTCGCTGTCACTTTCTGACACAACGCAGGATCCCGACTGGGTAAGCAAATCACTGACCGCCCGCGAAGAAGCCTGGAAAGTGTTCCCTGAGACTGATTCGCAGTTGATCGTGACTGCTAAGTCGCGTCCGAGCGAAACGTTTGTCTTCTTGCGAGGGGACTTTCTGAAT
Source organism: Planctomycetaceae bacterium (assembly GCA_003501565.1). GTDB lineage: Bacteria > Planctomycetota > Planctomycetia > Pirellulales > Pirellulaceae > Aureliella. The sequence continues at coordinate 11,215 of DNPC01000130.1, forward strand.
CACGGTCCGAAAGTACAACCCGGTACCCCAAAGTTCTTGGGGGCATTGCCGACCGGTAGCGAGCCAGCTCGAATGCGACTAGCAAATTGGCTGGTTCGCCCTGACGCTCCGACCACCGCACGTGTAGTCGTAAATCGAATTTGGCAGGCATATTTCGG
>DNPC01000341.1 GCA_003501565.1 Planctomycetaceae bacterium
GTTGTCGGCACGTTTGCTCGGTACGAAGAGAACCGCGAGCCGATGAACCGTGTCATGCACATGCACCGGGATGCGGTCGAAGAGATTTCGGACGCAGGACCAGCCTACCTGAAGGAAGCCGCCCGCAACTTGTGGGACGAGGTTCTCAAGCAAGGGGAGACGCTCGGCTTCCGCAACGCGCAGGCGACCGTACTGGCTCCGACCGGTACGATCAGCTTTATGATGGACTGCGACACGACCGGTATCGAACCGGACATCGCCCTGGTCAAGTACAAGCAACTTGCTGGTGGTGGCGTTCTAAAGATCGTCAACAAGAGTGTCGCTTTTGGCCTCGAAACACTCGGATACACCGAGGAGCAAGTCAAGGCGATCGTTGAATACATCGACGATAATGACACCATTGAAGGCGCTCCGTTCCTCAAGGATGAGCACCTTGACGTCTTCGACTGTGCGTTCAAACCCGCCAAGGGCACGCGCAGCATTCCTTGGCAAGCTCACGTGCAGATGATGGCTGCGGCACAACCGTTCCTTTCCGGAGCGATTTCCAAGACGGTCAACATGCCAAATGACGTTACGCCGAAGGATATCGCCGACGCGTACTTCTGGGGTTGGGAACTCGGCCTGAAAGCGATCGCAATTTACCGCGATGGGTCCAAACAGAGCCAACCGCTGAACACCAAGAGCGACTCCGAGGCCGAAAAGGCACCGAAGGAAAAAGTGGTCTACAAGCCGCGGCGCGAAAGACTGCCTGACACGCGTCAGTCGGTGACTCACAAATTTAACATCGCCGGGCACGAAGGGTACTTGAACGTAGGACTTTATCCTGACGGCCGACCTGGCGAGTTGTTTATCACGATGGCTAAAGAAGGTTCAACCGTCGGCGGCTTGATGGACAGCTTCGGGACTGCGGTCTCGATGTCACTTCAATATGGCGTCCCCATCGAAGTGCTGGTTAACAAGTTCAGCCACACCCGATTTGAACCCATGGGTCACACCACGAACCCTGACGTTCGAATCGCGAAGAGTATCGTTGACTATATCTTCCGCTGGATGGGGATTCAGTTTCTGCCCGGCTATCGCGAAGCTTCGACCGGGTCGATGAAGACCGAGTCGCCCGCAATTGCCGCACCGGACGCCAGCAGCAACGGCAACGGTGCCGCTGAAGCGGTTATCGAGGCGCCGTCCGCGTCTACGGTAGCAGTTGTTCCAGCAAGCGATTCCGCGGAATCAGTCCAGCCGATTGCGGCGGATAGTTTCGATAGCTCAGCAGCGGACGACTCTGGTCTTTCAGAAACTGAGCTTGAGCGTGATGCACAGTTTGCTGGATTCCAATCTGATGCACCAGCGTGCGACAGCTGTGGCGCGATTACCGTCCGCAACGGCAATTGCTACCTCTGCCACAACTGCGGTGCTTCCATGGGCTGCAGCTAGTAACTGAGCTGAGTTGTTTGACCAACACCACATTGCTCCCGTCTGAGACATACGCCCCAAGCGTAATTTCAGGCGGGAGTTTTTCGTATCTCGGCGTCGGAGCTATTCAATTGCCCGGTAGTCCTACCTGGCTGGTAGTGGACCAGACAACGAGTCCCGGCTGTCAATTGCCTCGATGTTGGCTCCTCGCCACCGCAAGAAGCTGTTATTCGAGTCCCTTTCTCGAAAACACGGGGGCGTAGACAAATCGGAGCTGTTACTCACGGCAATGCTCTGTTAGAACGCTCATAACCAATCGCTACACGCTGCTCCCACTCAATTCACCACTCGCTTAACAACAACTTCGGTCGGAGAGCAGGAGACGACGAATTCATCGGCCGAGCTGGCCTCTGTTCCAGTTGAGCTGATTGAACTGAAGTTTCCCGACACCTGACGAGCGCGAATGCTGACTTCGGTGAAACTCTCGGGGATTTCAAGGTGTCCATCCAGCCGGAGTGTGCCTGGAAACTCGAGTGTTTTGCGGTTTAGCGAGAGCTTGGCCGTTGGTGAAAGTTCGAGATCTCCAATCACTTCGATATCCCCCAAAGAGGCGCGGCCGGCGAGTTGAAGGTTGCCGCGAATCACACCGTTACCCTCCAGAAGGCCGCCGTCAGCAATCTCCACCCAGCGTTTTGACTCAATGATGCCGCCGTCAAGCTTCAGAGCTGCGTTCTCTGTAACTCGCAGTTCATTCCGAGCCATCAGGGTTGCTTTTTGCACTTTCACCACCGTTCCTTCACCAGCTATCGCGAGTGCCAGGACTGCTTGGTCTTCCTTTACTAAAACTTCCATCGCTGGCGCCGCCGCGCTCGCTGCATTGGAACCATCTATCCGTGCAATCCAATGGCTCTTGGGCTTACCCGCCTCTCGGGTATACTCAACGCCCGCATTCTCATAAACGTATTCCGACCAGTTCTCTGCATCTCCGAAATCAACGGCAGAGGAGCTTCGGGAGCCTGACATGCGATGGTAGGTCGCTGCAAAACCTCGAGGCTCATAGACATGCTCCGCCTCGAGCTCAACAGCTAGTTTTTTAACCAAATCCGGAAATTCCGCGGCAACATTGTGTTTTTCACCGGGGTCCAGCTCCAGGTCGTACAGAGAAAACCGACGCGGCGGGTCGGTTGACTTGCGAGCCGGTTGCTTGCGTTTCTTGCCGGGTTTCGCAGTGGTCGCCACTAGTTTGTAGCGCCCGGCAATAATGGAAGCAGAATTCCCCGCCTCGTGAATCAGGTAGGGACGTTCGCGTTGATTCCCAGTGCCGGTGAGCGTCGGTGCAATTGAAACACCGTCAATGCCCAGAGGAGCTTCTGCGCCGGCCAACTCGGCGAACGTCGGCAGCCAGTCAGTTACATCGACAACTCGCTGGCTGGTTGAACCCGGCTGGAGGGCCGCTCCAGCGCGAATGTGTTTGGGCCAGCGAACGAGCAACGGAACGCGGATCCCACCTTCTTGAATCATCCCTTTTACGCCGGATAGATGACCGTTGGTTGCTAGTTCCTTCAAGCTCGCTCCGCCCGGACCGCCATTGTCAGATTGGAAGATGACAATTGTGTCGTTAGCGATCGAATCGGTATCGTCACCGTCTCCGTTGGGATCGTCGAGAATGGCTAGTAGATTGCCGATGTGTGCATCGATCCGAGTAACCATCGCCGCCCACTGTTGAGATTGCGGCTGCAGAGCAGAAAACCACGGTTCATCGCGGTATTCAACGTCCCAGTCGGGCAAGGTTGCAATTTCTGCAAACGGCGCATGAGGAATTTGGCACGCCAGCAAACCGAAAAAAGGTTGGCCAGTCCGCCGGAATTCCTGCGATTGCGCCCGAACGAACTCGTAGGCTGCGACTGCATACGAATCGTCACAGTACGCGTTCTTCGGATAGCGATCATTGTGTTGCATCGCCGGTCCGGAGGGATATGCTGCGGCCCGCAAACGTTGGCGACTATTGGCAATCAGTCCCAAACCTCCGCGCGCTTCTTTGGCGGTCGACTGCCTCCAAAGCGTCGGTTGAAAGAAAGTGTGAGCTCGCACGTGGTGTAGTTCGGCCAAGATTTCTTGGTAGCCATGGGAGGTTGGCAGCGTTTGAACGTTAACAATCTCTGGGGCCGTTTGTGACTTCGAACCACCGTAGCCCCATTTCCCCCAGTAGCCTGTCGCGTAACCCGCGGCTTTCAGGACATCACCAATCAGCACATCATCGCGACGCATCGCTTTCTTGGCATTGTCAGGGTCGTTTCGATCCGCAAACGTATGCCCCTGGTGGAATCCAGATTGTTGCGAACTGCGGGCTGGCGAGCAGACGTGGCAACCGTAACCGCGTGCAAAGTTCACGCCTTCTCGCGCGAGCCGATCGAGATTGGGCGTCTTTACATGCGGCAAGCCGCGTTCGCGTCGGTTGTGTTGACCATTTGGCCCAATCGCCCCCCATCCCATATCATCGACGTACAGATACAAGACGTTAGGTCGCGGCGCACCGGCGTGTAGGGTATTGACCAGCACGCCAAAGATGACAACTGGCAACAAAAAGGAGAGAGAGCTAATTGGCTGTTTCACGTTTATCTCTTTCTTTCACCGTAGTGACAACTCGTTACAATGCGGGAGTTCGCACAACTGATAACACTGCCAGACAATCTAAGTATCCGCTGAGTTTATTCTAATGCAGTTCCCGATATGCTACCCCATGCAAAACTGTCGTCAGGTTTGCGATTGTCGAACGACGATTCTATGCATGTTCTCGTGCACATGTCTTTTCTTTCTCGCTCCGCTAACCGCAATTGGCCAGGTGAAATCTGCCGCAATAGACAAATGGATTGAAGCACATATCGATGGCGTCGTTGATGACTACATCCATTTGCACCAGAACCCTGAAGTTTCTTTTCAAGAAAAGGAAACGGCAGCTTACATGGCAGCCGCATGGCGAGAAGCTGGCTTTACGGTCACCGAGCGAGTCGGAGGATTCGGAGTCGTTGCAGTACTAGAGAACGGAAAGGGCCCGACGGTCATGCTACGGACTGACCTTGATGCTCTACCGGTCAGCGAGGCAACACTTCTTCCGTACGCATCCAAAGCTACTGTGACGACCGCAAGCGGCGCAACATCTGGAGTAATGCATGCGTGCGGCCATGACATTCATATGAGTAACTTGATTGGTGTGGCTCGATTTATGTCTAGCCATAAGGATGCTTGGCGTGGAACTCTACTGCTGATTGGTCAGCCTGCTGAAGAGCGCGGGTCGGGCGCTCGGGCAATGCTAGACGACGGATTGTTCAAACGCTTTCCTCGCCCAGACCATGCCCTTGCACTCCACTGCGAGAGCACAACACCTACCGGAACCGTCGCGGTTAGTCCTGGGTATTCGCTGGCCAACGTTGATTCGGTCGATATCATCGTCAAAGGTCAGGGAGGTCATGGCTCAGCTCCTGAAACCACGATCGACCCAGTCGTGCAGGCGGCGGAGCTGGTAATTGCGTTGCAGACAATTGTTTCTCGCGAAATCAAGCCCGGTAATCCCGCCGTGGTCACAGTCGGGGCCATAAATGGAGGAACCAAGCACAACATCATCGGCAACTCTTGCCATCTCCAGCTTACGGTACGAAGTTACACCGACGAAGTCCGCGAGAAACTGCTCGCTGCCATTAAGCGAAAGGCCGAGGCGGTCGCAGCTGGACACAGAGCTCCCAAACCAGATGTCAGGTTTTCGGAAGGCACGCCAGCACTGAGAAACGACGATGCGCTTACAGCGCGAGCGGTTGAGAGCTTTCGAGCGGCGATTGGATCCGAGAATGTTCTGCCCATGGAACCCGTAATGGGTGGCGAGGACTTTAGTCAGTACGGTTTGGCGGGCGTACCCATCGTGATGTACCGCTTGGGAGTGATCGCACCAGATCGTCTGGCCGCCATGAATGCTCGCGAGCAACAACCACCTTCTTTGCACTCCGCTGAGTTTTATCCCGATCCAGTCGAGGCATTGACTACGGGTATGGACACCATGATTCATGCCACACTCGATCTGCTTCCCGTTGGATCGCGTAACTAGCCTCTAGTTCGCCTGATACTGCGTCTCACTCCGCAGCTCTGCTTGGACGAGACACTGCCGTCAGGCCAGCTAAGCCTCTTGCCACGCAGCCTGATCTACGTGCTGCAGCAGATGGAAACTATTAGGCAGTTAATGATAATTCCAACTGGGGCATCCGTTGGGACCGTAGTCGATTTGGCGCCCCGAGTGAGTTAGCTCATTTATCCGTTGGCAAATGTCGATCGTACGAACGCGGCCCTATGCTTGTCGCGCTTGAGACCTCTTGCACTATCGATCGATCGCCTGCTGCGAATTTGCACTCCTTTGCACTTCGCCAATTCTCCAAATGGCATTCGTAGTTGCTGGATCGGTAATCCACCAACTCATGTGCAGGAAACATCGTAAGGGCGCCCTGGCCGAGCTGCAGTTTTGACCTCCCAACCCCTCAAACATCCGTAGGTATTCTATGCCGTTTCTCTCCGGAAGCGCAAGCTTCGAACGTTTCGTCGTGCGCCAATTCTCCGATTCGTCTTTCTCGCAACAACATGTCGATGTACTGGAGAAGTTCAGTAGTCAGTCGATGCCGCGTTTCGCCGATCAAGAAGCACATGTTGGCTACGCAGGCGGTGAACACTTGCTCGATAATGCGTTCGACCTTGGTAAGAACCTAATTGACGATCAGCTGCACTGCTCAGTCCGCATCGAAATCGATCAAATTCCCTCCGCGTTAAAAAACGCGTGGCTCAAAATGGAACTAGCCGCCGTGGCTGCGGACAATTCCTCTGGTCGACCGACTCGGAAACAGCGTCAGGAAGCGAAAGAGACGATTCAGGCTCGCTGCGAAGAAGAACTTGCAACGGGCAAGTATCGCCGGATGCAGCACTACCCAATACTCTGGGATCCGCAAGAATCCGAACTATTCGTCAGCGGTTCAAGTGCGTCGGTCCTGGGCTTTGTCGCCGACTTGATCGAACGATCCTTCGACGTGCAACTAGATCGTCAGTCAGCCGGCGCCGTTGCACAGGCCTGGGCACGTGATGCGGGCATGATCTCTCAGCTGGAGGATCTACACCCAGAGTGTTTCGTGCCAGATGTGTCCTACAGCGATGTCGCCTGGGCCAACGAACACTCCGACCGGCCCGACTATTTGGGAAACGAATTTCTGTTGTGGCTATGGTGGCACGGACAAGAGATCGGTGATGCTATCGATTTAGGCGACGGCAATGAAGTCGTCTTCATGTTCTCGAAGACCTTGATGCTTGAATGTCCGATAGCTGAAAATGGCAAGGAGACGATTTCCTCGGATTCACCGATTGTTTTGGCCGAAGCGCGTCAGGCAATACAAACCGGTAAGCTTCCACGTAAGGCCGGTTTGCAGTTAGTTGCATCCGGTGAGCAGTATGAATTTGTGTTGCAAGCTGAGACGCTAGGCGTTTCTGGGGCTAAGGTTCAGCGCGACGATTCCGAGAATTCGTTTTCCCGTGAGGATCGTGTCAATTCAATTCGGAATCTGCGCTCGACCATCGATTCGTTGTTTGGCGCATTCCTTGAGCGTCGTGTCGGGGAGGCCTGGCAGGCCGACGCTTCGGCGATCGCTGCCTGGTTGCACGGGTCGCCAGTCGCCAGTGCTGCGGCCTAGTGGCGGTGCTAGAGCTGGCGAGTGCGCGTTGAGCTCACGCTCGCCAGCTTTTTTAGCGGCAGACTCTTCTCCCCTCGCAAAGCCAAAGCAAACTTGCCCCCGCTCAGCCCCGGTCTACTCCGGTCTACTCTGAGGCGCCCGCACATCCCTCGCGAAGGAAGTGCACGAAGAGGAACGGGGCGAAGGCGGAAAGACGCAAGAGAGGCGCTCATCGAGTCGTAGGAACGTTGGCGAAAAAAGTGCGCGTTTGAACCCTTCAAACCGATCGGACGACAGATCGGGGACGTCGCTGGATCGCGTGTGCTCGTCAATCCCAGGTTTTTTGCGTAACATTTCCACTCTGTTGGGAACGAAACCAGCAAAAACCGATATTGGGAGCCACCCGCAATGAGCCAACTTGCCGACTATATCCGCGACATCCCAGATTTTCCGAAACCTGGAATCGTGTTTAAGGACATTACTCCGCTGCTTTCCAGTCCGGTTGGATTCGGGGCGGCCATCGATGCGTTTGCGGAGCGATATGCAGACAAGAAAATTGACGCAATCATCGCTGCGGAGTCGCGTGGTTTTCTGTTTGGCGCCCCGCTAGCGCTACGATTGGGAGCCGCACTCGTGCCGGTTCGCAAGCCCGGGAAATTGCCAGCAAAAACCTACAGCCATTCTTATGACCTCGAATACGGAAGCGACACCCTCGAGATTCATCAAGACGCACTGGACGAGGGTGCCCGAGTCTTAATCATCGACGACTTGCTAGCGACAGGTGGTACCATCAAAGCGTGCTTGGAACTCTTGGAACACTTTTCAGTCGAAGTGGTTGAGATCGCATTTTGCATCAACCTCTCGTTCTTGGGCGGCGCGGAAAAACTGGCGCCGCACTCTGTTTACAGCCTCTTAGAATATTAGCGTCGCCGGACTTCGATCGCCCGACTGCAATCACCTTGGTGATGATTGCGACGGGACGTTTTGCGCTCCACCATGCTGAGTAGCCCGGAGTCTTCGTAGCGGCTTCGATGGGAGTGCCGCGAGGAGTCGTGGCATCGCTGGGTTGTGTGGTGGCTGAAACTCTCCATCGCGCTAGTGCAAATGCCCACAGCGGATTCGACCACTTGCCGACTACTGAGTTGTGTTCAGTCCCGTCGACAAAGGTTGGTTCAGCTCACTGATATCGAGTACGCATGCCAAAGAAGAAAGCGGAGCAATCGAAAGCGCGAAGCAAAAAGGGCGCAAGTTCCGCGCGTCAGCTGCCCAGCACAGACGCGTCTGAGGATACAACTGTGCCAGAGCCTGGCCAGCCGGAAGATCCACAGATCGCCGACGCACAAAATCCTGGTCCCGAAGCGACGGCCGGAGAACCGAGTGATGAAACGTTTGGTTTCCGACGCGCCGCCAGCAAGGTAAAGGATTTTCCGCAGAAGCCTGGCGTGTACCTTATGAAGGATCATGCTGGGCGAGTTATCTATGTCGGCAAAGCAAAAAATCTGCGTTCGCGGGCCAGCAGCTACTTTTTGGCTGCCGCTCAGGTAGATTCAAGGACTGCTGATTGGGTCGGCGAAATCTCTGACATCGACTTCATTGAATGTGAAAGCGAGGTCGATGCGCTGTTGGCTGAAAGTCGACTGATTAAAGATGTGCAGCCCAAACACAACAAGGAACAAAAGGACGACAAAAGCTTTCCTTACCTGATGATCACTACCCGCGAGGACTTCCCAAGGGTTGAACTTACGCGCACACCGCCGTCGACGGGTGCCAAGTTGTACGGCCCTTTTGCCAGCGCTGGTGCACTGCGTGGTGCGATCCAAGTCCTGCAGCGAATTTTCAAGTTCCGTACTTGCTCGCTGGACATCGTTGATGGCGATCCCGCTTGGCGTTGGTTTCGACCTTGTCTGCTGGCATCGATTAATCAGTGTACTGCGCCCTGCAATCAACGAATCAGCAAGGAAGAGTACAAGGCGGATATTCGCCGGCTACAGACGTTCTTGGATGGCGGCAAGAAACGCTTGATCGGCCAACTCAAGAAGGATATGCAAGCCGCCTCAAAGGAGCTCGCATTCGAAAAAGCTGCTCGGCTGCGCGATGAAATTCAGATGCTCGAGCGTCTCGACGAACGTGGCGAACTTGATACGCACGTGCAACCTGAGGTTTTCTACGTAGATCCGAAGAAGGGCGTCAACGGCCTGCAGAAGGTACTCAAACTCGCCAAGACACCGCGCGTTATTGAAGGTGTCGATATCGCGCACTTGGGCGGTAATGAAACCGTCGCCTCTCTCGTGCAGTTTATCGACGGTCTACCCTTCAAGCCGGGTTATCGCCGCTACCGCATCAAAGAAGTGTCTGGTGTCGATGATTTTCGCAGTATTTACGAAGTGATTTCACGACGCTTCCGCAAACTATCTGACTCGCAGGAGGCGTTTCCTGACCTCCTACTGATAGATGGCGGAAAGGGCCAACTCAGCTCGGCAATGGCCGCCTTTCGTGACCAACAAATCGATCCACCAGCAGTATTGTCCTTGGCCAAACAGGAAGAAGAAATCTTCTTGCCCGGCGAGAGCGAATCGATCCGACTTAGCCGGCACGCATTTGCACTTCGGCTATTGCAGTACGTGCGAGACGAAGCCCATCGTTTCGCACAACACTACCACCATATTCTGCGCAGCAAGAGTCAGCTGGATCGATAGACGGCAGTAATCATCCATCATTGGCTAGCATGCCACCTTCCGCATGCCTGCCGTTCCGCCACCTAGGCTTCTTTTCGATCGGCGGACTGCCAAAGGCCCAAACCTGGGTCAGATATGTAATAAAACTCTTCGCCATCCGCGTCTGTGTGCCACCCGTTCTGCAGACCGTCGACGCCATAGAAACTGTTTAACTGCTGCCAGTCGCCGTATTGGTATCCGACAGACTCGATTTCTTCCTGGGTAAGCCCGCCTGGAGCATAAACAACGTGAAATCGCCCATTAGGTGTTCCGTGAATCAAGTGGGCCGCCGCACCAAGATTCCGTTGCAACTCCTCGTTCTCTTCGACAAACTTCAATACTTCAGGGGTGGTGCGATATCCATATTTGCGGATGAGATAGTCGACGGTCTCGCTTTCACCAAAAGTTCGCACGCCCGGAGCGATGACAACTAGCTTGCCCCCGTCGCCGATCAGCATACGAGTTCGGTAGATTGCCTTGTTGGCGATCCAAGTCCTCTTGTACTTCGCCGGATTCATCGTCACCACAACAGTCTGTGGTGCCCGATCGACAACGATACAGTTCACTTTCGCGGACAGCTCACCTGCAGTCTCGAATACGTCATGATCGTCTCCTACAAAAATCCCGCGAACGACCTTCGAACCGTCCTGCAACGACTCCACAACGGTCAGAACGTACATGAGCGGGATGTCGCCGCAGTAGTCGTCTTGTGCCTTATTTAGAATTCGCCGCAGCGGAGTGTCGCAGCGGCCCATGATGCGTTCCATTCCGTACAGTGCACTGAGGTAGTGACTTTCGTTGATGCCATCGTCTCCACCGGTTCCAACGAAGATGTTCTTGTTGTAATTCGCCATCCCGATCACTTCGTGCGGGACAACCTGCCCGAGTGACAGAACCAGGTCGTGGCCGCCTTCGGCAACCAAGCGATTCACCTGAGCTTTCCATGGCCTCTCGTAAACTCCTTCGGTCGCTTGTGAAACAAATTCCCGACTGACTTCGCCGAGTGTCACCACGTCGTTTTGCCAATCGTGAACACGAATCAACTCGCGAGGCAGATCGCCGAACATGTACTGAAGTTCTTCCTCAGTCATCGCTTCATGCGTACCCAGGGCTGGCATGACGTCAGTTAGGCGATCGCCGAGGATTTGGTGAGCCAAATTGGTAAGTTCACCAGCTCGGCTATCCGAACGCGTATGATCCGGCGGCAATGCGAGGACTCGCTTAGGATTCCCTGCCACATCAAACGTTGTCTGAAGTGCATCACGGAAATCCGATTCCGACAAGGAAGCGTTTTCGTCACCGCGAGCGAAGTGGATTGTCATCGTGATGGTTACCTAAAAGATTCGCGGTCTGCCATGCGTCAACTTCGCCGCATATCAATCTATTTCACTGAAACTCTACCCTCACACAGAGGGTCCCTGAAACTCTACCCTCACACAGAGGGTCCCTGAAACTCTACCCTCACACAGAGGATCACTTTTTTTCTTTGCCGAATGTTGTCGCGAACCAGGCACCGGCAATTGCGGCGAATTCGTGTGAACTATTCTTCGTATTCGGCTTCTTGCTGCCCAGTAGCGTCCAAGTAGTAGGCCCACGCTAACATGATAACGGCAACAAAAATATACCCGCTCACCCAATATGCCATGTCCGCAAAGCTGTCGCTGGGCAACACCAATCCCTCGGAGATGAACCCGAAACTCAACGGTGCTCGAATCGGTGCATCTGGCAGCGGTGAATGCATGAGCCCAAACGCCGTACATAGCGCCGCGCCCGCGTAGAACGCAGCCGAAGCACGCAATCGCCGATCGATCGCCATCGCCATACCCGATGCCCAAAAAACGCTGGTCAATATGAACCCGTTGTTCAGCTGAGTGGTGGTGGCGAGCTTCGATGCGAGTTCCGCACTATTGCCCAGCACTTGCCCGGGGTCGTAACCCGCTTTTATGATCGCCCCGATAAACTGACCTGCAAAGATGTTCACCAGGACAGCCAACGCAGGCACGCAGGCTAGAGCGACGGCAGGATAGTGACGCTTTGGAGTAGCCAGAAAACTCTGTGCCGCGATTTCTAGACCGACGAAAACCAGAATCGGGTACACAGCGGCCTTGGGGATGAATTCGTAGAAGTACCCAAACAATCCTGTCGTTCCCAAGAAGCCGATCGTAACGGCTGTCGCCAAGGTATATGCTGCTCGTCCCCCCATCGCTTTGTAGGCGGGGTGACCAATATAAGGCGTTGTTTGAATAACCGCCCCACAGAAGCTGGCGACCAAAGTTGCTACGGCCTCGATACCGATGACGGTATTTGTGTTGTATTCGTCTCCTGCCGCCGCAGCACTCTCGGTACAGTCGATACCTCCGACGACCGTCGCCAGTGCAAATGGGATCACAATCGGCAGGTAGTTGGCGGTCTCCTGAAACGCAGATAACCAACCAAATGACAGCGCCTCAAGCCATTCCGTGGGCCACAGACCTTGAGCTGCGTCGATCTTGCCTTCCGTACTCGCTTCGATAAACCCGGTACTGGACATTACAAAGTACATAATGCCAGCCACGATAAGTCCACCCACTGCACCGGGGATCCTCGCGGGCATGGGGACACGAGCGACCAGCGCAGTTAGGATTACTGCCAAGGCAACCAGGCCAATTAGCGGCTGATGTAGGATTTCGAGCAGAGGCTGGTAGGTGATTAGCACCAAGGCGATTGCCGCCAACGATCCGAGCAATCCTGCCCGCGGCACAACTCT
>DNPC01000769.1:0-2253 GCA_003501565.1 Planctomycetaceae bacterium
CGAAATCCGACGTTTGGGATTTTCTTCTAACTTGTCAGCCAGCATCTTGGTGAGTGCGGACAAATCACTACCCGCCATTCGTTCGGTGCTGCCCGAATCCAATCGTTTCCAACCGGGTTTGGGTGGCGGTGGAGGAGGCGGATCGGAAGGCGTTGGATCAGACTTTGGTGGACGTAGTAGTTTGACGGCTCGCCCCTCGGCGTCTGAAAGTTTCGCTGGCAATCCGCCTGCCAAAGCAAACTCATCCATCATCAAGCTGTCACGAACATCATCCAGCAACAATGTTGCATCCGTTTTGCGTTTGTCGGTGATATCGGCAACCGCCTCAAACAACTCCCAACGATTGGGTTCCAGCAAACTACTCATCACCGTCGAAATGGCTTTGATACTGCGTCCCAAAGCCTTGGCACTTGTTTCAATCTTGGCTCCAGCAATTGCGTTCACCATCGGTGTCGGCTCTTGCCCGTCGATGGCCTCAAAGAAGTCTCGTGCAGCTTTCGCCGACTTCATGCGGTCGCAGCCATTCGCATCAGACTCACTGACTCCCAGCTTTTGCAAAATCAATTGCAGACGACCGGGTAATGCATCGCATTCGCCCTTGAACTTTGCGACATAGCCACCTTCGGCGTTGAATTTATCGCTGAGTCCCGCCAGATTCGCTGCGTTCAGCAGGCGAGACAAATCGTCGCCGAAGAGATCGGCCATGCGTTTTCTTGCTTCCTGCCAATCTGCCTCATCAGGCAACTCTTCCTGACGTAATTCCAACTCGGCTGGCATGTCGTCCAGCTTAGGAATGTAGTTGCCTCCAAAGCGAACGAATGCTCGGTTGGTCTGTTCGGCGTAGACCATGATCAACAGATTCTCGATCTCTCTGGGCAGACCTCGATCCGTTCCCATCCATGTCTTCATGTCAGCAACATCGGGATTATCTTTCTCCGATGCAGCGAGAGCTTTGTTGAAGAGATTTTTCCAGTAGTTCTCCAGGACGAAATGTGTCTCACCCATTGAGCCAAGCTCAAGGGGATCGCATACATGCTTCAGTGCTTTCCGAACACCGCTGTCTTCCACGAAGATACGTCCATCCTGAGTGTGAGCGGCTTCCTGGCACACTTGCAAGACATCTCGCATCTGCTTGTTGACCTTGATGTCTTGCCCAAACTTCGGGTGTTTGGGGAACTGATGAGTCAAAGCCTGATCGAGCAGGTGCTCCATCCCATCACCGAGAGATGAGCCGACAGGTCGCTGCAATGTGAGCGACGGAAACAGCGACGTGAACTGCGAATCCTTGATGTCGTAGGAATCGTCCAATGAGCCAGGGTGACTCAGATTGCGAATTCCGTAGGCAGCTTCGACAACCGATTGAAGTTTTGAAGCCAACGCACTCTGGCGGCTTTCGAGGATGGTGCGAGCCGTCTCTCGATCCTGTGCTGATAAATCCGAAGCATGCTGATCCAGATTGTTGCCACGCAGCAAGTGATCAATCACAACCAATTGCCCAAGCTCGGACTGCGTCTTTGTGGAGAAGAACTCAGGAAGCCAGATTAGCGTTTTCTGAGACTCACCCTTCTCCTTGAACTTGTCAACTCGGTCGATGTCATCCTGCGGACTCTTGCCTTCATTGTCGAAGGGGAAATCAATGATCAGCTTCCAGTCATCGCCGCCGCTTCGCAGTGCTTCGTCGGTGGTACGACGAACGTTCTCGAACAAGACATCACAAAATCGCTGAGTGCCTCGCCACCAGAACTTGTGCGAGAAGAACATGTCGTCCTGTTCGGGCATTCCGAACGACTTGAGCAACATACGTTTGATCTTAAGTTGGCGTTCGCCCGGTCGATCATAGGCACGAGCCGCCTTGATGATCTGATCAGTGTCAACGCCCACCAGTTGCAGCGAAACAGTTGGATTGGTCGCATCGCCCGACATGCGAATCTCGCCATGCAAGCCAGACCAGTCCTGAAACTTGTTCTTGACGGTCTGGTATTCACGACCAGAGAACCGAGACTTCACGCTGCCATGATTGAGTGCGGCTAACTTTGCGCACGTCATGTCCTTGAGAGTTTCTTCGCCTTCAACGAGTGCTGCCAAGAGCAGACTCTTGATCAAGCGATTGTCGTTCTCAAACGCACTCAGCTTCCGAGCGACTTCGTCATCCGTCTTTGCCTTCTCCTGATCGACTTCAAGGTCAACCGAATGCTGTTCTTCGAGCATCGGGAGAAACTTGTTGCTGTACAGGTCTTTGGCAAACTTAAATCT
>DNPC01000769.1:2327-3999 GCA_003501565.1 Planctomycetaceae bacterium
TCGCAGCACATCCGAAAAAGTGTCATCACCATCTGCGACAACGTCCCATAGATCGCCGAGTGGGACGATGTCCCCCAGCATCAGCGTACTTTTTCGTTTGTCGAGTAACTCAGCCATGATTTTCAGCGCCGTGCGAGTTCGTTGAAGGGCACTGGATATCGCAATAAGCGCCTTGATTAAAGCTGGACTGAATGGGTAGACCTGTTTGAAGAGTTCCTTATTTCCTTCTTTCGACAGCAGAATCTCCATCACTTCCGGCTGTAGCTGAATCGCCTGCTCATACCCGTCGAGAAGTTCGGCTCGACATGCCTCGTTCCTTGGCTTCATCACACGCTTTTGAGCGATCATTGGAAGGTTACGGTCTTCCAGAGTGATCATGTCGAAGCGGCCTTCCATGTGAGAGAGGATGTCGGAAAGGTTCACCTGATCGATCCCGGCCACTGAACTGCCGATCAAATCACGAAGGTCTCTCTGGCGAGCTACGAAACTAATGATGGGAATCGGTCGTTCTGCTTTTCTCGACTCCACAACTTTTACCAGCTTGTTGGCCTCACGCTGTACGAAATCGAGATTGCCACTGTGTGTTGCCAGCCAAAGAATGAACTCATCGAGGAAGAGAATCAGTCCGTCGTAGCCCAACGATTGGGCATGAGCGCTCATGATGCCCAAACCCTCATCAAGCTCGACATAAGCCTCATCGTGAGCGTGGGCAATGTCCTTGAATGCCGAAAAGATATTCTTGACTAAATCACCAACCAGCAGAGCACGTTCATTGCTGCGAGGCGGTGCATCCAGTGCTGCCTCGAAACTGGAGGCATCCCACCCCTCAGAGGTCAGCTTGACATGCTTCATCTTGCCAAAGCGTGGCTT
Organism: Planctomycetaceae bacterium; assembly: GCA_003501565.1. GTDB lineage: Bacteria > Planctomycetota > Planctomycetia > Pirellulales > Pirellulaceae > Aureliella. The sequence goes on from DNPC01000769.1 coordinate 3,198, forward strand.
GGCACTTTGTTCCCCACCGCTCTTTCCCTGGTTCAGTTGTGCAAAGAACTTTTCGTCGTCATTTAACGTTGCTCGGTATCTTCGGGCATCCTCAAAGATCGAATCGGCGAGATAGACACCCGGTAAAGGATCAGTGGGATGTTTCTCTGCAACGAAGTCAACGTATCCACGAAAGATGGCCGTTTCCATGTCCTTGGCGTTGACCATGTGATACGGGACGAGCAGGAAGTTTTTTTCTTCGACCCATTTGTGGTCATCACAAACTGGTTGTAGCTCTTTGACACTGCGTACTTCGGAGTTGTGATCGAGGATCAGGCTCAGCACTGCCATGAAGTGCGATTTTCCAGAACCGAAGCTTCCGTGCAGGTATGCTGCTTTACTGCTATTTGCCTCCACCGCTGACTTGATCAGATTCAACGAATCGTCGAAGCATTCGACCAACTGAGGAGTAACGACATAGCGTTCAAGGGTTTTCTCTGGCTCCGTCACGCCCTTTGACAGATTCAGGACAAAGTCGCCGCTGCGAACCTGTTCAGGCAGGTCAAGTAGTTCGGAAATGAGTTTGGTCATGGCGAATTTTCGGTGTTCAGTTCTCGGTATTCAGCGAGGCAACATTCAGATTGGCGAATGGTGTAAACAAGGTGTAATTTCGACGAAGTGACGACATTTACACCATTCGCAAGTCCTTCTGCTGCAATGACTTGCGCTCCTGCGGGTCGCTTGAAATCGTGTGGTTCGGCCCGCAAGCCAGCTTTCGACGAGCCATTTACAGCATTGAGCGAGAGGGGCCGCAGAATCGCCA
>DNPC01000769.1:4073-9218 GCA_003501565.1 Planctomycetaceae bacterium
CGCCACCCAAGCCAGCCGAGAATGGTGTAATCCGGCCTTCGCATGGCGATTTACACCACTCCCAAGTACCCACCGTTTCGCCACTTGCGGTGACTTGGCCAATTCGGAATGGCCTGAAAATGGTGTAAACAGATTTGAGCTATCCATCATTAGACAACTCCCAATACGCCGCTTGCCCCTTGCCGTAGACCTCGATCTCTCCGTCTCGTCGTAGCTTTTGCAGAAGGTTCGTGATGAAGTCCTTCTTCTGCTGCTCGTTCAAGGCGTCAGAGAGCTTCTCCTTGAGCAGACTGTCGATCTCCGCTCTCTTGGCTTGTCCCTGTTGTTGAAGCAAGTCCTTGACCATCTTGACGCAGTAGTCTTTGTCGATGCCTCTCTTCTTCAGGTAGTCCACCATCGTGTCAGTGGCTTTGGCAACATCGGCAGACACATGGACATTCGGCCTGCGTCCCTCGATGAGGTTCTTGCTTCGTAGTGATTTGGCTTCCTCGTCCGTGATCGCCACCTGCTTTTGCACCTTGTCCAGGGCCACCACATCCATCAGTGACAATTCTGTTTGAGCCATCAGCATGCGAGTGTAATTGGCATCAAGAATTCGCCCGATCACACGAACCTGAACACGCCCTTCTTCACTCAAGTCGTAGGTCGGCAGTGGAAAATTCCTGCGACGTTGCAACGTGAAGGCACGTTTAATTCCGCTACCAATGGTGTCGATCATGTTCAGATTGACCATCGCTCTGGCAAGGAACGGATTGGCGTAGAATTCCTGTGGAGCATCACGAGTGATGACTTCTTCGACACTCCCTGGGATGAACTTTCCGAGGTTCGTGAACAGCAACGAATCGCCCTGTTCGACGACATTGATCCGGCCACCACAGGTGTAATCCTGGTGAGCAATGCAATTGTGCAAGGTCTCACGAAGAACCCACGGGTCGTATTGGCTCACTTCAACTGGAAACAGCGTACCGTCTGGAAGGTGTCGAACTGTCAGGTTGCGAACCTTGGCAAACAAGTCATCAACGGCAGAAAGAAACGGAGGCTCGAAATGTTGATAATCGACTTCAAGGCCATCATTGTCTTTTAGAATCCAGGTGATCTGTGCAACGCTTGGTGACAGATGATGAGTCGATTCCGGCTTGCCCAACAACAGAATGGCAGTCCGAGTCACCTTGCCTCCGATACAGACCTTGGCCTTGTTCAGGAACGTCTCGTCATCCCATTCCCAGACTTCTTTGACGAGTTGTTCTTTGCGTGGGTCATTTGCATGCTTGTTGGCGTACTCGGTTCGAGCAAGTGTGATCGCCTCTGGGTCAAGGTCATCAAGAGACGCCGATTCACAAACATCTGCGGACCAATCGACGGCGGGGCCGGATACTGTTTCCCAGAGCCTTCGTTCTTTTTCTGGATGTTCACCAAGCGGTTTCTTGTGACTACCAACACGCACGAACCGACGACCAGAGAAAGCGACAGGAGCCGTGTTTGCCGCCTGAATCTCAAATAGAACAACGTCCTTTCCGTTTTCGGTTTGAAACTCGAAGATGCGAAAGTCAATGCGTGGAGCAAGTAGGTTGTTCAGCCAGGGTTCCAGGTCTTCGTTACCTTGTCCCTTTTTCTGGCGAGGCTTGAATGTCGTACCGACAACGTTGTGAGTTCCGTCCTGAATCCCCCAGACGATGTAGCCAAAGGGCTGTCCTTCAAGCGCAGCAGCATTAGAGATCGCAGAGAGATACTCTCCGATCATTTTCGGCTCGTCGTTATTGTGCTTAAACTCAGCCCACTCGGTTTCAGTTGGCAATGCACACAACTCGGCGAGCTTGGCACGAAGCTGCTCGACGTTCATTCTTTCTTCTTCCTCCTGTTCCGCTTTGTTGTCTTTTTAGGCGGCGTCCAGTTGCGAATGTCTTCCAAGGTGAGTCCAAGCTCTTGGGCTTCGGACTCAAGCAACGTCTGAAACGAAGTGCCAGCCGTTTCGTTGTATTCGGGGTCGATTTCGGGATGCCACTGGTGAATCCAGGGCAAGAGTTGGTCGAGTCCAGCGAGAAGTGGCGTGAGCTTCTCTGCCGTCCAGCCTTCTCGCTTTCGTGCGTCGTAATAGGCGACGATTGCAGTTGCCTGCTGAATGTGATCCCAACCAGCCCAGCCGACGACTAGCGATGGATCACCTTCACGTTCGCAATGAGGAAAACTGATCCAGCGTTCTTTGGGAACGTCAAGCTTTCCTCGGAGTCGCCAATAATCCGTCTTTTGAAAGTCGCTTCCTGAGTATTTCGGAGGAACGGGGATATCGCCAACATCTTCACCAGCGTCTTCTTTTCGCTGTAGCTCCCATGTGCGTTCCCAGAGGGCACGCTTTCGCAATCCCGATGCCTTGTACCGAGTGGCAGGCAGGAACGGGACAGATTCGTCTCGCACCAACTCAGCAACCAACTCAGCAAAATCGAAATCGGAACGACCACGATACAACGCCGCAACCTGACCGAAGTCTTTGTCGCTGCTAGCCTTGTCTGCCAACTGGGCGGCTGTTTGAAGTGTTGGAGATTGCTTCGGCCAATAGTGATCGCTTTCGAGTCGATCCAGCAACCAACCTTTCAAAGCTCGGTCTTGCTGCTCTTGCCACGGCTCGTCGTTCCATCTTCGTTTGAACTCTGGTTGCTCGATTAAACGAATGCTCTTGTTGGACTCAATTGCAGCAATACGCTTCTCAACTAGCGTGCGATACTCTGATGGCCATGATTCGGGCAATTCTGTGATTGGCATCGAGTTATGACGTTCAAACCAAGTGGTTTCAAGTTCGCCGACAGCCATCTTACGGGCCATTACGATTTCAAAAGCACGCTGGCCGAGGGTAATGGGGGGTGGTTTGCTTTCGACGGTAGAAAGTCGATTGTCCAACAGGCCATACAGGTGGTAACAGTCCCAATCCAACTCCTCCTGCAAGGCGATCATCTCTTGACGAAGCGTCTGAGAGTTACGCAAAGCGCTGGCGAGTACGTTCTCGTTGGGTACGACGTTTTCAAAGGCAGACTCCAGGTCTGACTCCGCAAACTGCTGTCCAAGATCATTCATTAGGGAGGAATTGTGCACAGGCATGGACGTTGGAATCGGAAACCGCTTCAACCCCGTGCCAGTGAACTCGTAAAAGTCTTCAAACGGGTCGGTGCGTTGTCGAGCGCCGTGCTGGTCAACGGTGCTTCCCTTGTTGTGGAATGTCTGTTTCATCCAAAAGCAAGCAGCCGAGCAATTAAGCAAGCCCAACAATCCAAGGTAATCATCGAACGAAGAACCTTCAGTGAGTTGGATGATTGGTGCAGATCGGTTGAAGACTTTGCCTCCGCTATCGAGAACAAAGTGATTATGCGTGGCGACGAATGCGAAGCCGATACATCGTCCGACGTAGCGTTCAGGATGAAATCGGGAATACTCGTACCACGTCTTCCCAATTTCCCGATGAGTCCCATTCGGCTCACGTCGTCGCCAGAGTTGATCTCGATACTTCCAGAGCCGCTTGAAAACTTCGTTGTCTTCGCCTTCTGCAAGTGGCTCCAGTTCGTTTCCGTATGGAAAAAGTATGCTAGTTGGCTGAAGTAAACCGAAATCCCGAACTCGCTCTCCCTCCACAAACACTGAGATATAAGCATCTCCGATTCGTTGTCTGCGTAGAGCATTTCGAGAGGCAACATATGCTGGGTCGTTGCCGGTATGAGCGACTCGTCCGATGCATACGGAAACCTCACCAAGCGTGCTGCATCCACTTCGTTCAATTGCGTCCTGCAATTTGCTTGCACCACCCCCGCTAAGACTCCACGGATGCTCGGAGAATTCGGAGCGGTCTAGGTCAACTGACGATGTGAAATCATCCTCAGCATTTCGTTGATCAATATGCTTGACAATTGATCGCCAAACGGAACCGTGAGCCGGATTACTTGGAGTACTCGGTTCGCCTTTGATGCCCAATACTGCACGAATTGTCGAGCCATTGGGAGAGCGGTTTCGCCCAAAAAGTATCAGAGTTGGCGTTCCGTGACCAGGAATATATGCACCTGACGTATCAATGACGTGGCTCAAATCGACGCTTGGTAAAAAGTTTCGCACGAGCTTAGTTCCGAACTCACGCTTCATGAATGAGTTAGCCGCAATCTTTCCAATGAAGCCAGGTGAGCCATCTCCATTTGAGATGCACAGATCGAAGAATCTTTCGGTAAACGGCACAACGTACGAGTATTGGCGGTGACACGCTGTATATCGCTCCCGATACGCCTGGTTAAGACGCTTGTCTTTAACGGTAATGTAGGGGGGGTTACCAACTACAGCGTGGTACTGCTGACCTAGTACACGACCAATCGCCTCTTTGTCCTCGCACGCATAAACGTCGGGTGCCCAAAACTCTTTCGCCGATTGCTGATCGCTGCCATCGCCCACCGTTAGCAGTTTTTGCTCGGCTTTCCCGCTAAATTTCTTGCCGAATAGTAGTGAGTCGCCGGTGGCCAAGTTGATCGTCCAGCCAGGAGCCTTCTTCAAGCGAGTAATCTTGCAGACTTGAACCGCCGCAACGATCAAACGAAAACGTGCAATGGCAACGGCAAACGGATTGATGTCCACTCCCCAGACACCGTCGAGTGCCTTTTGTGCGTCCGATTCTGCGTTGCCCGAAGTGTGTTCTGGCTTGCTCCAAAGCTTGAACAGTCGCTCAAATCCGCCCAATAAAAAGTGACCAGAGCCACTTGTCGGATCGATCATTCGGACAGTTTCTAACCCGAACTCGTTGATCGCAGGGGTTAGGGTGCGATCAAGAATAAACTCCTCGACAAACACGGGTGTTTGCAGCAGCGCATATTTCTTCTTCGCTCGTTCTGAAAGCTCCTGATACAGATCACCTAGGAATCGAGTATCGCCATCTTCCACGTCAAAGGTGCGAAGAAGCTGACCACTGTCGGTGTCCGCCTCCTGCCAGAACTTCAACAAGTTCCGACAGGCGTCACCAGTCGGCCCGACCGCCCACAGCGGTGTCTTTCCTTCTGCGAACAAGTCGGTTGCAGCAGGAATCTTGCCCACTTCTCGAAAGACATGCTCGAAGTATTCACGGTCTGATTCTTTCGGGTGTTCACGAAAGTAGAGAGTGTGCGAATCTTCGGCTCGCTGACGCCG
>DNPC01000611.1 GCA_003501565.1 Planctomycetaceae bacterium
GTAAATGACGCTAACCGTGTCGTCGCCCGAGTTGGTGACGACGAGATCCGTGCGACCATCTTCGTCCGCATCGGTGCCGACGACACGACTAGGTGACTGGCCTACAGCAATTTGTTGCGCGCGAGCGAACTGATTGTTGCCAAGCCCGTAGTGAATACTTAAGGCGTTTGCACTAGCTATCGTCGCTGCAATTTCAGGATAGCCATCATCGTTGAGGTCCAAGACCGCGACATCGGAGGGAGAGGCCGAGAGACTGACGTAGATCGGAGCTGCGGCCGGATCGGAACCTACCCCGCTCAAGATCATCAGTCGGTTGGAGTCGGGCAAAGTAACGACGGCGTCGAGTTGATTGTCGCCATCAGCGTCTTCGATCACAAACCTGCCAGGGCGATCTCCCAGAAGAATAGCAGTTGGCGTATCCAGCGCTGTGGTGCCGTTGCCCTCGAAAATCCACAAAGCTTGGTTGCCTTCGTCCAAAACGAAGACTTCAGGATTGCCATCACCAGTGACGTCGGCAGCTCCAATGTCGATAGGCCGGGTTGCGAGACTTTCGGCTGATCCGACAGGAAAGTCCGCGTGGGTGTATCCATCTGTTAGGTTCCCGCTATAGACACTGACATTTCGACCGACACGGTTGGCAACCAGTAGTTCCATTTGGCCATCGCCATCTAGATCCGTTGATGCAACGGCTTGAGGTGCCAACCCCGCTTGCAAGTCACTCTGACGGGTCAGGCCGCCGAGATTGTCCCCCACGAAAACTTGCAATCGCTCCATCTGCTCTTGGACGGCGATCACTTCTTCGTTGCCGTCCCCGTTCAGATCCACGGCAATCATATCGACAAGATCATCTCGCCGGCCCATGTAGAACGCTATTTCGTCTGAGGTCGTGCCGCCGGTCGCATAAACAAAATCAAGATGCCCATCATTGTCCCAATCAAAGAAAGGGTCACGAGTGCCAAGGATTTCCGCGTGCATATTCACGCCTTCGACTACGACGAAATTACCTTCACCATCTCCTCGCCAGAAGTAGAACGCGCCATTGATGTCTGCCCCCGCAGCCACGATGAAATCCAGGTTTCCATCGTCATCAAAGTCAACAAGCCAGCTATCACGCCCTCGCTGATTCACGCGAACAACATCCAGCCAAGTTCCAGAGGCTGCAAAGTTGCCCGTACCATCATTGACGAACACTCTAGCCCCTAGGTAGGAGTGGGCGATAAGGTCCAGGTCTCCGTCATTGTCGATGTCACCCGTCGCAAAATCCCCCGGTTCTGCCCTTGTACCATAGATGCCAGCTTGCTGCGATTCTCCAAAGCCTGCCAGTTCGCTGTAGCGAGTGAAACCGCCATTCCCGTCACCTTCGAAGACAACAATGTAAATTGGTGAACCGGAGGCTCCCTCTCGTTCCGCAGTTAGTAGATCTGGAATTCCGTCCCCTGTGAAATCCGCAACATCCCAAGACTCTTCCCACTGCGACACGTTGATTCCTTGCGAACCAGCTGCAAGTGCATAGGTGAAGCTCATGGCAAATGTGCCCGGATTAGCGGGATCATTCAGATAGACTTCGAAATACTCATCTACTTCCACCTTGGTCACGAAGTCCATATGCCCGTCTAGGTTCAGGTCGACAGCTTCAATTGTGGTGTAACCGTAAAATCCACCTCCGGAGATATTTTGATTTACAGCAAAGGTTCCATCACCATTTGAAATCCCGACATACAGTCCGCCGGACAATCCCGACACTACATCGTCCAAGCCATCATTGTTGTAGTCGGCGACAGCTGCTGTCGAGCTTGGCCGTCTTACGCCGGATGCTGGGATGAGATTAGTAAAAGTCCCGTCTCCGTTACCAAGTGCAGATACATCCGAGGCCGTGTCCAACAGATCAAGAATTCCATCTCCGTTGAAGTCTCCCGGGTGCGTGACATCAGTCCAAGAAGGTGTTAGCCAAGGTTCGGTGCGCGTCCTCCCGAATTCACCCGGCCTCGTTCCGAACATGATTCCTAAGATGTGTTGGTCAGTTTGGCCATTGAAGTCGCTATCAGTTGTGAAGTAGGAAAGATCGATCACACCGTCGGAGTTGTAATCACCAAACAGTGCGCCGCGGACGGTGGTGTCCATGTAGTTGAGCTTAATGCCAGTTGAGACCTCCGGAGTTGAGTATTCTCTATTCAGGAATCTTCCGGTGCCATCATTCAGCCCGACGGTCACGCCAACTCTGCGATGCTCAGTACCGAAGACGATATCCAAGTCACCGTCGCCATCAACATCCATGGGCTCAAATCCCATCGCCCAGTTATCGGCCCGTATGCGTGAGTCGCTGCCCTCTTCGTAGGTGAAGTCGACGCCGTTCCCATCACCAACCATTAGGTCCAAGCGTCCCTCCCACACATGCTGAAAAAGAATGTCGGCTTCCCCATCGCCAGTAAAGTCCGCAACAACTAGCCAGTCGGGACTGTAATAGGCTTGGGCACTGGGCGGATCAAATTCATTCACCAAAGTGAAGTTGCCGCTTCCATCGTTGTGGAAGACCTGGATTAATTGATTGTCGCCAGAGATAACGAAATCGAGGTCTCCATCGTCATCTAGGTCACTCAGATCATATGGCGCTGTCGTTTCACGAAGTCCCGATGTTCGAGTTGTTCGGAACTCATTAGGCGCACTAAAGGAGCCATCGTTGTTCCCCTTGCTCCAGAACAGGCTCCTACTCGCGTTCCCCAAACTCGCTGAGTTGATGGTTCGGCCAAACAAGTCCATGACACCATCGCCATCGATATCGTTGATCACGAAATCGCCGATGATTGTGTCTTCAAAACTCGTCTCTATGATTGGCTGAAACGTACCGTCACCGTTTCCCAAAGATACGAAGAACGTGCCGCCGTCGTGATACTCAGCAAACAAGATGTCGTCGTGCCCATCGGCGTTTACATCCTCGGCAACAATCGTCCGGATATAAGTTTGGTAGCTATAGATCTCGTGCTCATACAAGACGCTAGGCGGACTGAATGCCCCGTTCCCATCATTGAGCACAATTGAAGTTTTGTAAGTTCCGATACTGCCATCGTTGGCTCGATCAAAATGATGCCCGACGACGAAGTCGAGAAATCCGTCGCCGTTGAAGTCACCATGGTCGTAGGTAGAAATTGTGTAGGAATCAGTTTGCAGCTCAGGCTCTGGAGCTCCGAAATCGACAGCTATTCCCGAATCGACCCATTGCCCACTCCGCTGTGGATGACCTGTTGAAAACTCCGCCGCATGATCAAAGCGTTCATTGTTTTCGCCAGCATAGACTCCGATGGTTTGGTCATCTGCATTGGCGGTTACGATGCGAGGCCCGCGAAATCCACTCACGACTGCGGTGCCAGCGGGCGCACCTCCCACCGCGACGGTTGAGATTTCAAAACCACTGGATGCAATCGCCTCAGTCACCGGATCGGAGACAAAAACAGGCGGTCGATTCTGCTGGGTTTGCTTGACGTTCAGTAAGAACGACTGCTCGACGTACAGCCCATGAGGATCAGTTGCGCGCAGGACGAAGCGGTGCTGTCCGACATCAGCCTGGTCAGTCTCCCAAGACAACTTGCCGGTTTCACTATCGATGGCTGCCGCCTGGGGACCACTGACCAGACTGTACTGAAGCGGTTCAGCGTCGGGGTCTGTGGCCGTGGCGGTGTAGTGGAACGTTCGGCCGGCTTCGATCTCATCGGCTGGTGTTGATGAAAAACCGGTCGGCGCCGTGTTCACGTCACCGAGTGTTCGTAGGTTGTACTGAAACCGAACCCCCGAGTTGTTCAGGAATCTTAACTCACGCGAGCGTATCGTCTCTCCAGGAGCCAG
>DNPC01000386.1 GCA_003501565.1 Planctomycetaceae bacterium
TTGACAACGGCTTCCGCGACGCCCACCGCTTGGTCAGGTGTAACGAAAGCCATCCGTTTGGCGAGCGCTGGAAACGTCTTCTTGGCACTCGGCGTTGTTCCTAGACCGCCGCCAACCGACACGTTGTAGCCGATCACGTTACCGTCACGAACAACCGCCAGAAAACCAAGGTCCTGCGTATAGATGTCAATGCAGTTGTCGTCAGGTTTCGCGATGCCTATCTTAAATTTGCGCGGCAGGTAGGTTGGTCCATAGATCGGCTCTTCTTCCCCACCAGCGAGCAACTCTTTCTCGCCAGTCTCATCATCCTGCAACCACAATTCGTAGTAAGCTCGCGTTTTCGGAGCCAAGTGATCTTTTAGGTCTTCCGTCAGACGGTGCATTTCTTTGTGCACATCGTCGACGAAGGGAGCAGGACAACACATCACGTTGCGATTGACATCGCCGCACGCGGCCAGTGTGCTCAAGTTCACTTCGTTGATCTTACGAATCGCCTCTCGCAGATCAGATTTGACGATTCCGTGCAGCTGCAGTGCTTGGCGGGTGGTGCACTTGAGTGTTGAATTACCCAGCGTGTCGCATAGGTCCAGATGGGCAATCATCTGTTCTGCCGTCAACCTGCCACCGGGGATCCGAGTTCGGATCATCATGCTGAACTGTTTGACCGACTTGCCGCCCGAATCCTTCTTACCGCGTGCATCGCGGTCGTCCTGTTGGTAAGTCCCATGGAACTTGAGCAACTGTGTGTTCGGTTTCGCGAACTGGGGATTGTCCGATTCTCGGAGGTCTTCTCCGATGCTGCCTCTAAGTAATTGGCTAGCAACTTTGATCTTTTCAACCGGTGAAACTTTGACTTCGTCGGCCATGACGTGACAACTCCGCATTCGTTAGCTGCTTGGTACACCAATCAGCGCAGTTTTCAGTGCCTTCCAAGACCTAGGGACTTCGAAGGGAGAGTGACATTTAAGGGGGCTTCTACCGAGTTGCCTACAAGGCGAGCCGCGATGATACGCATCGGGCTCGCATTAATTCGTGCCATGCGAGGACGCGTTGAGGCAATTCAAGGCGATTGGTAACCGGGAAGCCCAGCAATATTCATAAGATAGTAAAGCTTTTCCGCCTTTATTGGTAGATCACCCAGCCTGACGCAAATTCACGCGTGTGGGGCCGAGTGGGAGCTAGAAGAGCGGGGATCGTTTTAGAAATGGGATATCCAGGGACTGAGGAACCGTCATCAGCAGTGGTTTGGATTTGGCTGTCATTAGTGAGAGCCGCGGTGGCTGCCAAACCGGGAAATTAGGGGAAACTTTTCCGGTTATCTGCATTGTAGCGGGTTATTTGACGAAGATAGAGGAGCGGTTACAGTTAGTGCTCGCTGTGGGACCAGCGTTTGGGCCGCAAAACGTCTTTCCGTATCGTGCTGCAGCCGATCGCTGGCCTGCCGATTCCGTCGGTAGCTGGAAGTCTGGCAACGCCGCAGACGAGGGCGGAACAACCACAAGTGGATCGAAGGTGCCGAATGGCTGATTATCTGCATTACGAGGATCTGAACCCCGGCGACGAATGGACGAGCCCAGCTCGGACCCTTTTGGAAAGCGATATCGGATCGTTCGCAGGCCTAACCGGCGACTATGACCCGTTGCACACGGATTTCGAACACGCCGCTTCAACATCTTACGGTCGCCCGATTGCCCACGGGTTACTGGGACTATCTTTTATGGCGGGGCTTTCCAGCACTTGCCCCCGTGTTCGCACCATGGCTTTTGTGCGAATCGAAGATTGGCAGTTTCAGAAGCCCGTCGTTAGCGGAGACACGGTGCACGTCCGAACTCGCATCGAATCCATGAGCCCGAAGGGCCGCCGCGCAGGCGAAGTCGTTTGGGACCGACAGCTCATTAATCAACGCGGGGAAGTAGTCCAGTCTGGACTCATCGTTACGCTGGTGTCCGCTCGCGAGTTTTTGCCACGCCAGAGCAAGCAAACGCAAAGAAAATTGGAAAAATTCTCGGCAGCCGAAGCTCCTCAAGCCCCCCACCTCAACAGAATCAGAGCGCGGGGAAGTGCCGTCGATCGCCACTAGATGCGACCAGCCAAACCGCCCAGAGCCCCTGGTCTCTATATTCTTCCAGCTCGATTTCATTTCGTGCATATCTAGCACAACCACGCCAACGTGATCGATCGCCCCCGTGCGATACGCGTAAGAGCTGACCAGCCTTCTTTGAGGGACTGCTTCGTTCCTCCTGCCAGTTTGCCGCCAAAGTTTCCGTTGTCGGAAGAACCTGGTAGAGCGACCACCGCACATCCAGCAAAAGCTAGCGGTGTGCATTTCGTGATAGAACGCCAATAGCTAGCAAACCGACTTCTAGGGTACGCGCCCTCGGTTGCCAGGTCGAATAGCTTGCGTATACTCGCTCGGACCTGTGATCGTCACGCGCGACGCAATTCATCAGAATTTGCTTATCCCTAAACTCAACTCGACTTATCAATCCACGACGAGGGATGCTGACGTAAGGACACTCGTTTGCGAAGACGGCTCCAAAGCTGAATCGGTGCAGCAGTTTTCGCAAGCTGGATAAAGCCCAGGCAGTACGGATGATCTGGCTCTTTTTCGACTTCATCGCATCACTTTGATGGAAGTTCGATAGGGAAGCAACAACGACATCCGCAGAATGTCTAACTAGATAAGGATGGCGATATGCTTAGATTTGCACTGACGCTGAAGGCGGCTTCGATTCTCGTTCTCTCAGCCGGGCTGGCAGGGGCTACGGGCCCGGCGGTCGGCGAAGAAGAACTCGGAAGCAAAGCAAAGAAAATCGAAGAGCCTAAGAAGGATGCGGAGGCAAAGGGCAAGAACGAAAAGCCTCTTAAATACGAAGAGGCCCTGAAGAAGTCGCAAAAAGAAGAAAAGCCGTTGCTGATTTTGGTTGGAGCCCGTTGGTGTGCATCCTGCGAAATCATGAAGAACGAAACCATCGAGCCTATGAAGAAGGCCGGTGAGCTAGACAACGTAATCTACACCCATGTCGACAAAGACAAGCGTCCGGAGCTGGCCGAGCAACTGATGAAGGGGGCAACGCTCCCGCAAGTCGTGCTCTTCTCAAAACGCTCGGGAGCGTGGAAGCGATTCAGCCTCACTGGAATGCAAAGTCGCACTCGTATGACTGAGCTGTTCGGTAGAGCCAAGATTGCTATCCGTAACAAGTCGCAATTGCGGTAGTGCTAGTCGCCCTGACCAAACCGTCGGCACAATTGCTCTGGTTTGGGACCGACACTAAGTTGGCTTGGCAATGAGTTGACTCAACAAAGAGGTGACTCGGCATTAGACAGTAAGAACCTTGCCATCTGCGGCAGTCATGGTGGCAATGGCGTTGGAAGTAGCAGATCGCGGGCGGTAGGACCACAGGTCACAGGATCGCCACCCCATGGTGTACTGACGATCGCGGTTACTGCGGTCGTAGATCCGCCCAGTTCAGATCAAATCTGGCCAAGTACTTCCTGAGGCGATCTGCATCGTTCGCCTTTTGCTTGCTAAGCCGCGAGTGAGCAAAGAGTTTCCGGCCAGCATCGGACAAACTAGAGCTTCTTTGGCAGACGCTAACCACATCGGCTAGCTGCACCAGGTCGAATCGGTCGAGTTTCGAACATGCAGATTCACTCAAGTAGCGTCTGAGCACCTGCATGGCAGAAGCGGTATCTCCCTGCAGACCGCTGGTGTTGCCGAGCTTCCAATTGCTCGATGTATCGCGTAGCCGCTTAAGCTCTTGCCGGACATCCTCGGTGGTAATTCGTCCAGAATCAGCCAGCGTCGCCATACGTGAAATCGAACTGCTCAAGTCTCGGAAATTCCCTACCCAGGCAGCTGCTTCGCTATTTGCAAACTCCAGATACTGCTGCCGCGCTTCCTTGTTGATGGTGACTTTCCGGTTGTTGGTTCGCTCAAATCGATCCAGCTCAAAATCAATATTCGGATCGATATCTTCGCGGCGTTGGGCTAGCCCCGGTAATTCGAAATGCCAAAGGTTGATTCGAGCGAGTAAGTCCTCACGGAACTTCCCTGCAACCACTTGCTCAGCCAAGTCGCGGTTGGTGCCAGCAATTACCTGAAAATCACTTTGCGCCGCTTGGTCTGAACCGACTGGCCAGAACACTTTTTCCTCGATTGCTTTGAGGAGCATTGCTTGTTCGTCGAGTCCGAGTTCTCCGATCTCATCCAAGAAAAGGACGCCACCATCTGCGGTTTTAAGCAGCCCAGGTCGATCCTCAGTTGCACCAGTGAATGCCCCTCGCCTGTGTCCAAACAACGTCGACATCGCCTGTTCACCACGCAGTGTCGCACAGTTGACTTCGACAAAGCTGCCCAGCACTAGATTGCGGTTTTGCTTCAACTGAAAAATCCGCTTCGCCAACAGGCTCTTACCCGCACCGGTGGGGCCTGTTAGCAAGATCGGAGCTTTGGTTAGCAGGCAAACTCTTTCGATTTGTTCGATTAGCTCGTTAAAAGACTCGCTCCGCGTCGAGATGCCGCCCTTTAGGAATTGAACACTTTCCTGCGCCTGCTGCTGGAACCTTGTGGCCAACGCATCATACTTTGACAGGTCCAAATCAATCATCTTGATTGTTCCCGAAGCCGCACCTGATGCACGGCGTGGCGGCGACGATTGCAGCAAGCGGCCGGGTAAGTGCCTCGATTCAGTCAGTAAGAACAGGCAGATTTGTGCAACATGCGTCCCGGTCGTGATGTGAATCAAGTAGTCTTCGCGTTCCACGTCAAATTCGTAGGTATTCGCAAAGTCATGCAAACATGCGAACACTTCTTCGAAATCCCATGGGTCTTCAAACTCGATCGCGTGCTGCCGTAGCTCGGTTTCCGGTGACGTCGTACCGATGTCTGCCGACACTTGATCCGTGAGCCGCTGGTGTTTTTTGTCAAACAGTAGCTCGAAGCGATCAACCACAAAGTCGTCGTGCTGACAAATTGCAACGCTCGGTCGCCAAGCTTGCCAGCGATCGCCGCGCCGAGGCGAACGATCCAG
>DNPC01000541.1:0-3098 GCA_003501565.1 Planctomycetaceae bacterium
CTGATAGGCCCCCTGAAGTTTTTCCACCGCGACTTGATTCGCGAGTCCCTCTCATCCTCGGCAACGTCCCCACTTTCGTCGCCGTCCGTTTCACCATCGGTTTCGTCATCGGTTTCGCCGTCTGCTGCGGTGCCTGTATCGACGCCGTAGGATCCTCCGCTGGATGCGCCATATCCACCGTATCGAGGCGTCGTCGAACCTGGCGGGATTGGCAAGACTTGTCCATTCGGCGCTACGTAATAACCGGCCTCACCCTCCTCTTCCTCCTCAAGGTCTTCACCATTGAGTCCATCTAGAAAAACATTCCACCACTTCTCCGGAGGAGGCGTCACGCGCTGCCACTGAGGCGTCATGGTCGGCTGCAGAATCTCCTCCGCGACCTGTCTCGCATCACCACTTCCGTCGCTGCTGTCACTGTCGCATATGACCAGCAACCCACCGCTGCGGACGTAAGTAATCAATGCTTCAACGACAGCTGGACGTTCGGTCCGCAATTTATTCAATGCATCGACCGATATCGCCCAGCAGGAGCTGTTGAGGTATAGCCGCCAGTCTGAACTGGCTTTGTCCCACGACACCACATTCGACTCTAAGGACTGATTTCGGTTCGCCCGAACGGTCCGGCTAAGTGTCTGAATTCGTCCCGTGAACTGAACGCTCGATGCTTGCTGAACGGAATCGGCGATAACGCTGATCGCTGGCAGGCTGTAGCCGTTGGTGCTAATCGCGGAGTACTGCTGGTATCTCTTGCCGCGAGCCCGCTTCGTGCGGCGTTCATCCTCAATGTCGACGCCGCCCTCAAAGACTCCAATATCGTAGTACATCCACCTCTCGCCGCTCATGAAGGGGATCTCGCATGTGACGGACTGCTGGCCCTGAGAGAGCTGCACAGACCGCTGAACCGCGAGATTTCGACCCAGCGAACCTTGTGTTGACGAGTAGAAGACTAATGTCAAATTGCGATCCCCTCGCACCGGGCCCTTGGGGCATGAAACTGTGATTACAGCCCGCCCGTAGCCGTGCCCGTTGGAGAAAATCTCAGTGCTCACATACAGCGTATCGGTCTTTGCATCGGAGGCTGTGACCAACGCATCGGTATCAACTTGCGCACGTGCAGGCCCAATTAGCATTGAGCATGCCGCCAATAGCAACAGACTTAATCGGAACAGGATTCTTCTATTCATCCAGCGTTGCCTTTTTGTACTGGCATTGGAGTCGGTGTGTTGGCGAAAAGATAAATACCGACACCCGAGACTTAGACTCAGCATGCGGGTAAGTGGATAAGCGCACAAGTTTGTTCAGCCGCCTCAAACGTCGGAAGTTGGTTTGGCCAGCTCAACTTTCTCGGGCATCGAATCCGAAGCGAAAGGACTGCTGGTGGTACGTTCTTGCCGCACCGCTTTTTCCGTAGCACCCAGCGTGTACGAGACCGCAAAGAAAACGATCGAGAGCAGACCGAAGACCACCACAAATGCACCACCCACTACGATGGCCGCGGCAATGGCGCCCCCCTGCTCTGCCGAGCGGACGACGCCGAGTGCGAGCGCAACGATTGTCGCGACGACGAAGAACCAAATCGTTCGCGCTTGCGGCAGCAGCGGCTGCGAGTCTGGTTCAGAATTTTCGCTATGATAGTTCATGTCAAAGTCGACGAAAAAAGCGTAGCGCGACCACTCGACGGCGCGCTGACTGGCGGAAAAAACTGGCGGCGTTGAAATTCTATCAAATTTCGAGATCACATTCTTTGGGCAGTCCCACGCCCAAGACAAAGGACAAACACAAATGCGTCAAACGACCACGAATTCGCCAATATTCGTCGTTCAATTGCTATTGGCCTTATGTTGGATGCTCGGCAGCCACAGTTGCGGCTATGCCCAGGTGGCTAAGCCCGCGGACCTTGAGGTCGAAAGCGACTCGTCTGGCGGCGATGCCGAAATCGTGGTCAGCCAGGAAGCGGCCGACATTCACTCGCGAAGCTATGTGTTCGACGGACACAATGATCTCCCCTGGCTTATCCGACAAGAAGCTTCCATGAGCTTCGGCAACTTTGACATTGCTCAGCGACAAACAGACAGCCACACCGACATCCCCCGGCTTCGAGAGGGAGGTGTGGGCGCCCAATTCTGGTCAGTCTACGTGCCAGCCCACACTGCCGAATCAGGCAAGAGCCACCAAATGACGATCGAACAAATACAAATCGTCAAAGCGATGGTCAAGAAGTACCCCGACACATTTGCTTTCGCCTTAACCACCTCGGACATTGAAGAAGCACGCAAGTTAAACAAGATCGCATCGCTGATCGGCGTCGAGGGCGGGCATAGTATTGAGAATTCGATCGGCAAATTGCAAAGACTCTTCGAGCTCGGCGCACGCTACATGACGCTTACCCACTCCGACACGCTCGACTGGGCTGATTCCTGTAGCGATGAAGCCAAGAGCGGTGGACTCAGCGAGTTTGGTCGCGAAGTAGTCAAAGAGATGAATCGGCTCGGCATGTTGGTAGACATTTCCCACGTCTCTCCCGATACGATGCAGGACGCTATCGATACAAGCTCCGCGCCGGTGATTTTCTCCCACTCTTCGGCTGCGGGAATTGCCGACCATCCGCGTAATGTACCGGATGAGATTCTTCGGCAGCTCCCCAATGACGGTGGAGTCGTCATGGTCAACTTCTATTCCGGCTTTGTCGTGCCTGAATCTGCTGCGAATACCCGCACGATGTTCGAACGAGGGCGTGAACTCCGAGCGAAATACGGTGATGACGAAGAAGCAATCCGTAAAGAAACAGCGATTTACCGTCGCCGCCATCCAGTGCTCCCAGGAACGATTCACGATGTTGCTGATCACATTGATCACATCGTCAAGGTCGCAGGCATCGATCATGTCGGCATCGGGAGCGATTACGATGGGATCGGCACAGTCCCCAAGGGACTTGAAGACGTTGCCTCTTATCCGAATCTCACCCAGGTCCTCGTCGACCGCGGTTATAGCGAATCGGACATTCACAAGATTATGAGCGGTAACATCCTCCGAGTCATAAAAGCGGCCGAAGCCGTTGCTGCCGAAATGAGGAATTAAGAACCTATCCGAAAACCTTG
>DNPC01000541.1:3216-12829 GCA_003501565.1 Planctomycetaceae bacterium
AACCGCGGCTAACGCCGATCGGCTAATGGGTTTTCGGATAGGTTCTAAGTCTGCCGTACCCCGGCGCTGCAGGAGGTTTTTGCAGCTCTTAAGTGTTCAATTCTGCGTCGAGCTGTGAACTGCCAGAACGGTTCAATTGTTTCTGGCATTTGCCCACCGCTGCAAACAACTCGCTATGATGCTTCGATTGCCGAGGAATCGGCAGTCGCGCGTACGCACCAATCAACTGCGTTCCGGGTCGATTCGATTCCTCAGATTGGGCCGCTTGGGTAGCGAATTGCAGAGCATTTCTTCATGGTAAAACACACTCCATCAGGCTCACGCTTGGGCCTGACGCTGTTTTTTCTCTACGCTGCGTTCTACGCGGGCTTCGTTCTGGTCAACGCGTTTTTCGTCCCATGGGCTGAATGGCAGCCAATCCAAGGACTCAACCTGGCTGTCCTCTGGGGCTTTTCGTTGATCGTGGTGGCTTTGATCCTAGCGGTCATCTACGGACTGGCAAATCATGACGATGACCAGGAGCAGACTCAGTGATATACGAAACCTCAGTCATCGCCGTCGCGATTTTTTTCGTCTTCGTCGCCATCACCCTAGGCATCAGCTTTTATCTCGGAAGTAAGGCGCGGTCATCATCAGGCTACTTCACAGCGCATGGAGAAATCCCATGGTTGGTAAATGGTGTTGCCTTCGCTGGCGACTACCTATCGGCCGCATCGTTTCTTGGTATCTGCGGCATGATCGCCTTTTACGGATACGATGGGTTCTTGTACTCAATCGGATATTTGGCCGGCTGGATCGTAGCGCTGTTCGTGGTTGCTGAGCCAATGAAGCGACTTGGCAAATTCACTTTCGCCGATGCTCTGAATGCGAAATTTCAATCCAAAGGAATTCAATTTGCTGCCGGTGTCAGCACGCTTGCCGTTAGTGTTTTTTATCTCATCCCACAAATGGTTGGCGCTGGCGTCTTGGTACAGCCGTTGCTTGGCTTTCCGCATTGGGTCGGAGTGGTCATCGTCGGCGCTGTCGTCATCTCGATTGTCGTCACCGCTGGTATGGTCTCCACGACTTGGGTTCAATTCTTGAAGGGATCATTGCTAGTCGTATTTAGTGCTCTGCTTGCCGTTCTGATTCTCTACCGTGGTTTCGCCGTATCGGAAAACACGGGCGATGGTCATCAGTTTGCTACCATCGAAATCGGGCAAGCTAGCCAGCTCAGTGAACAACTGACCGCTGCCGGTTATTCAGTACTAAACGAACCTGGGTGGCTCGATACTCCCTACGTACGCGCTGAAAACGCGGACGGCGCAACGACCGTTTTCAAGAAACGCGAAACCGACTCCGGACTGGTTCTGGATGAATGCCAAGAAGTGTGGACCGGCGACGATGGCCTGGTCAAACGAAACGGAGTCGCGGTCTCATCTGAATCCCAAGCGAGCCTGCATCCGATCGGAAACCTACATTCGTTGCCCGAGGGAGTCGCCAGCACCGGACCGGTCGGTCCTGTCGAATTCTTCCAAGTGCTGGATGAAAGCGAAGTCATCCTTTGGTCCAAGGAAAAAGCAACGCTCGATACTGCCGATGGGGGTAAATCGGTTATTTACTATCCCACCATTACCGATGGCTCTCACGTACTCAGGCCAGGACAGCACCCAAAATTTAGTGGCATTCGGAAAGCCGGTTTCTGGCCGAAGCTGAACTTCATCTCGCTGATGTTCGCCCTGTTTTGCGGAACGGCTTCCCTGCCACATATCCTGATTCGCTACTACACAGTCAAGGATTCTGCAGCGGCCCGCAAGAGTACGATTGTGGGAATCGCCACGATCGGCTTTTTCTACATCTTGACGCTGTACCTCGGCCTCGGCGCGATGACCAGTGGCTCACTCGACGTCACAAACAGCAATATGGCTGCCCCGCTACTCGCGCGAAGTATCAGTGAGTGGCTGTTCGCGATCATTTCGGCAATCGCGTTCACAACCGTTCTTGGAACCGTAAGCGGCCTAATCCTCGCTTCGGCCGGCGCTGTGAGCCACGATATTGTGCGGAATGTCATCGGGATCGAGATGGATGACCAATCCCAAGTGCGCGTCGCCAAAATTGCCTCCGTGGTCGTCGGCTTGACGGCAATTGTGCTCGGGATTCTCTTCGAAGAAATGAACGTCAGCTACTTAGTTGGCTGGGCTTTCAGCGTAGCCGCATCTGCCAATTTACCCGCCTTGGTCATGCTACTATTCTGGGAAAAAACCACCAAACAAGGAATCATCGCGGGCGTCCTAGTCGGAATGATTAGCTCATTGGCTTGGATCCTGTTGAGCGCCGACACTTTCACCTCAGTTTACGGAGCGACGCGGCCGGAAATCCTGTCGTACGTTGTTCCCTTTAGCCAACCTGGAATCGTTACGATTCCGCTGTCTTTCTTGGTGTTGGTAGGCGTCTCACTCGCAACTCAACCCAAGCTGGCGACAACGCCTGAGTGATGCTTTTGCTAGCCTCCGGCGAAGGAATAGTCGCTCCGCTCGGATTTCTTATCACTCATCCCAATCGGCTGGTTCGGGATTTTCGTTTTGTGCTGATCGCAGGGAACTTTCGGCCTGTAGCGATCTCTAATCCCGAGCAGAGAGCGAGGAAGTGAGGATTTTTCGGAGATTATCGGTGGTTCTGGGCACCCGAAATGATTGCCTAGTGCGCCCATACTTCCCGAACCTCCTTAATTGCAATATCTACCTTTCTTGACTAATCTAAGGCCTTCGGAACGTTCCACTTGTCCAACCTCTCTTCCATAACATGGACAGCCTCTCTGCTGGCGTCCTGCGGGAAACCTAGTTTTCGCCATCCCCAGGCGTCGATTTAGGCGCGAAAAATGAAGAAAGAACTCGGAAATATGCTCGGTAGAATGAAGAAATCGCTACGGACGCGACGACACCGAATGCGCAATCTCCGTTTGGAGGGCCTCGAGGATCGGCAATTACTCGCCGGAGATGTGGTTGGCTCTCTACCGTACCACAACCCATTGATTGCCGAAGACGTTGACTACGACTTCAACGTCTCCCCCAGAGACGTCCTCTTAATCGTCAATGAACTGAACCGCAGCGGCTCCAGAGAGCTAGACGCTGGCCCTGTCGATCCGAACGGCAAGGCATTCTTGGATGTAAACGGCGATGGGTCACTCTCGCCAATTGATGCTCTCTCGGTCGTGAACTATCTCAACGGTGAAGGCGAAACTGATCCGCTCGTCACCTATACGGCCCAATTAACCGACACGTCGGGTACGCCCATTACACAAGTCGTTGTCGGCCAGACATTTCGGCTTAACGTGTTTGTTCAAGACACACGTACCACTAATCCAGAAGGTGTATTTCAAAACGCTGTTGACGTAGGTGTCACCGGCGACGGTGGTGTCAATTTCCCGCTGGTGAGCCAGGATAATTTTCTAGACAACTTATTCTTTGGCAGCCCTGATCCGACCGTGAACGACGAGTACGTGTCCTTCCCTCAGGGTAACTTTGGCGCTGAAGCAGACCGAGCCACCGAGCTGCTCGATGCGGTTTCTTCAACTTGGAACGACTTCTTCGAAGACCAGCCCGGCACTGGCGTTCTCCCGTTCTTCCAAACCGACTTTGAAGCCACCACCGCGGGCACAGTTAACTTCGTGCTCAACGGACACGAACTCGAAGAAGAACCTGCCAGCCAAGTGGCTGTTTTTGACCAAGCAGGTGTATTGCCGGATGGCGGTCGAATCGATCCGTCGATGATCAGCTACCAGACTGTTTCGATCACGGTAATCACCGACCCCACCGCACCGCAGGCTGTAAACGACACTGTTTCAACTGACGAAGACATCGACTTGTTGCTTGTCGGTGGAAGCGTTGACTTGATCGCCAACGACACAATCGAAGATGGCCGAACGGCAAGCGTAGTTTCGATCGACGCGCTACCTGGTCAAACTCAAGGCTCGCTCAACGGATTCACTTACTCTCCGCCAGCCAACCAAAGCAACTTCTCTGACCTCGTGACCTATACCGTCGAAGACAGTGCTGGGCTCCGCTCAACTGCAACGGTAACCATTACAGTAAACCCTGTTAACGACCCGCCAACAGCCAACGACGATGCATTAGCAGTAGACGAAGAATCCAGTGATAATCCGCTGGATGTATTGGCCAACGACAGTCCGGGCCCGAATGAGACGACCGATTCGCTCACGATTGTGGCAGTCACCACGCCTGCTCAAGGTTCGGTAACCATTGCCGCTGATGGTCTTACCGTCTTGTACACGCCTCCGGCCGACTTTATTGGAGAAGACTCGTTCGACTACACAGTTCGCGACTCGGGTGGGCTGGAAGCTTCCGCTACGGTAACCGTCGACGTTGAAGCCACCGTCCTGCCCCGTGCACGGCGCGATAGTGCCAGCACAACCGAAGATAGTGGTCAGATCGATATCGATGTTCTGTTGAACGACCGTGCAAACGCTGGGCAAACCAAATTCCTAGTTGGAGTGGCTAGTCAGCCGGCCAACGGAACTGCAGTCGTCAATCAGAACGGCACCCCGGACGATGCCACTGACGACACAATTTTCTACACGCCCAACGACAATTTCTCGGGCACGGATACGTTCACTTACGAGATGAACGACACCGGAGACGGCAGCCTGCCTTCTATTGGTACGGTCAGCGTACAAGTCGCCGCCGTTAACGACCCAGTGATCATTAACGATGACACAGGCATCCAAGGCGTTGAAGATCAGACCACTACGATTCCATTCACCGTGTTGTTCGAGAACGACTCGCCTGGTGTAGGCGAGGAGGACGAACAAACGCTCTCGCCGGTTTCCGTCCAAGCGGGGTCGACGGATGCATCGGTTGCAATCGTAGATGGCAACGTGATCCTAACACCGGCTGACAACTTTTTTGGTGATTTTACGTTCACCTACACTGCCACAGATGACGGCGTACCCGCGTCGACTGGAACTGCGACAGTCTTCGTAAGTATCTCGGCTGTGAATGATGATCCCGTTGCTGGCGACGACACCGCAAGTGCGACGGAAGACACTTCCGCGACGATTTCGATCCAAACTTTGCTCGCCAACGATAGTCCAGGTCCCGGCGAGTCTGACACGTTGTCCATCACCGGTGTCTCATCTACCAGTGCTCAAGGTGGAACGGTGACGCTAGGAAGTACCGACGTCGTCTACACGCCGGCTTCCAATTTCAATGGTACGGACACATTCACTTATACCCTGTCCGACGGACAGGGCGGCTCGGACACCGGCACCGTCACCATCAATGTTGCGGCCGTCAATGATCCACCTACTGGCGTCGCAGACAGCGTTCGCGCCTTCAAGGATAACCCAGCAACAATCCTTGCCGCGGATCTGCTCAGCAATGACTCGCCTGGACCGGCAGACGAATCAGGCCAGACGCTTGCGATTGACTCTGTCGCTGACGCGGTCAACGGCACGGTTGTACTGAATGCCGACGGCAATGTTACTTTCACACCTACCGCTGGCCACACAGGTGCGGCAAGCTTCACCTACGTGATTATCGATAGCGGGGGAGCAACATCTGATCCGGTCACAGTTAATGTTAATGTTGAAGAATTCGAACCGACCGAAATCTCTGGAACGGTCTGGCTTGACGAAAACAACAACGGCATCATCGACTCAGCCAAAGAACGCCGCGCGGGCGGAATTGAAATCACCTTGCGTGGCACCACACTCGGTGAAGCGATCGAGCCAATCACAGTGATGACTTTGGCCGATGGCACGTACAACTTTGAGAACCTGGGTCCTGGACAATACATCGTCAGCATGGCGATGCCAGCACACTTGATCGATGGTCATGACGTCGCAGGACCGCTCGGCGACATGGATAGTGCTGCCAACCAGTTCACGATCAACGTCGCCGAACCGGGTGGCGCCGATGCATCGGGTTACAACTTTGCCTTCCGAGGCGTAGAAGCCCAACGAGCTCGCATCTTGGATCAGCTGGCGTCGCGTTACACGCGTTCGCGGCCGGGCAAGCTTGACGGAGCGATCTTCGCGATCGGCATGGACAACAGCGAACGCTGGAGTGCCTTAATGGATGGCTTCGATGGCGTACAATTCGCCGAAGCCGTGCTTAGCTCCGACCGCAGCCAACTTGTGCTAAGCGTTGTTGATGCAAATGAAGTCATCCACTCCGCAGTACTCAGCAGTACAGACTTCGTGAAATACGAAGTTGGCGGTGATTATCTGATTCGCGTCGTTGGTAAGATGGCAGACTTTGATTTCCAAGTCGTGCAAAACGGCTCGACGCCTCCAGTATCCGCTGCAGGATACTTAGACTCGATTGACGAAGTCTTTGGCCAAGAAGGCTGGGGCGAAGACTAGATATCGCTGCCGAACAGTCACAAAAAGCGAACGCTCGCCAGTGGAAATTGGCGAGCGTTTTTTTATTCAACATACAGTTGATTCGCTTTGATGAACGCCAAAGTACTTGGGTGGACCTGATAGCGAATTGAGCGATTCTCGGCGACGCGCCGCCGGATTTCAGAACTACTGATCTCAATTTGAGGGGCCGGAATAATCGCATCGTCCGCGTTCATCCCAAGGCTGGCTTCATCCAAGTAACGCTGCAGTATGCTCATCTTCGGCGCCGCCCCACCGCCTCGTGCGACCACGGCTATGCGTGCTAGCTTGACGATCTGCTCCGGGGCTCGCCAGCGGTCAAAGTCATTCAAACTGTCCGCTCCCATCAAGAATACCAGTTCACATTCTGGCAATTCTTGCGATAGCTCAACGAGAGTATCCACCGTGTAGGAAACACCCTGGCGCCGCGTTTCCCTTTCATCGACGACAAAGCTAGGATGTCCACTGATGGCTAACCGAGTCATCTCCACGCGTAGCTTGGCGGGTGTTGGTGTGATCTCGGCCTTGAGCGGCGAAACCTGGGCCGGCACGAACCGCACCTGCGACAATCCCAAGTATTCGCGGCAGTGTTCGGCGAGCAAAAGGTGGCCGACATGAATGGGATCAAAAGAGCCTCCAAAAATACCAACCCGCTGACGAACCGTATTCTGCGGCATATAACGTACTCTCACGCAAACAAATGGACTTGAACCGAACGAACGCCAGCTTCCCAACTGCCTAGTTTAGAAATGTCGCAGCCTGAATTATTTCCAACCGACATTCCGCCTTGGGAGTTGGACGCCCAGGGCGAATGCCAGGCTGCGAAGGTCGTATTCGCCGAGGCCCCGCACGGTCCACTGGACTATCGCATTCCAGACGAACTAGCAGGTGAGATTTCTGCCGGCATGCGTGTTCGAGTTCCGCTGGGCAAAAGCAACCGTCCGATGCTGGCCTACTGTATTGAAGTGGCCACCGTAGCACGTCCACCCGAGGCTCTCAAGCCGGTAACCGAAGTTCTGGATGCTGAACCACTCTGTACACCTAAACTACTTGAGTTGTTCAAGTGGATGAGTCGTTATTATGTCGCGCCGCTAGGGCAAGTCTTTGAAGCTGCGGTGCCAGCGGGGGTTCGCGCTAGCGCCGGTAGTCGACAACGTAATTTCCTCTACCCTGCACCAGATGCGGATTCCCGACTGGCGAGTCTAACTGCCAAGCAATTGTCGATTATGCAGGCCCTGATCATGGCCGGTCAGGGTTTAACGGCTGATCAGCTGCAGAAGGCAGCCAGTTGCTCCTCGGCACCGATCAAGAGTCTACGTGACGCCGGCTTGATCGAAATGCGACAAGAACGAGTCTACGAAGAATCAATCGCACCCAGCACTCCGCCGAATACTCTGCCGCTCGCACTGAGCGTCGATCAGCGTCAGGCACTCAAACATATCACCGGTGCGCTGGAGAGCCATCAGCAGCAAACGATATTGCTCCACGGCGTTACGGGCAGTGGTAAGACCGAAGTCTACATGCAGGCCATCCACGAAGTCATCACCTATGGACGGCAAGCAATTGTTCTGGTGCCCGAAATCTCTCTGACTCCTCAGACCCGACAACGCTTCCTGGCTAGATTCGGCAACGTGGCCTTGCTGCACAGCCACTTAACGGCCAGTCAGCGGCATGCCCAATGGCGGCGCATCGCGTCAGGCGAGGTACCGGTCGTCATTGGTGCTCGCAGTGCGGTTTTTGCGCCACTGCCGCGGCTCGGCTTAATCGTCCTTGACGAAGAACACGAATCGACATTCAAACAAGACACGTTACCGCGATACCATGCGCGGGACGTAGCCCTGCACCGCAGTTTCCTTGAACAAATCCCTCTTGTTCTTGGCTCGGCCACACCTAGCCTTGAGAGCTGGCATCGGGCGCAACGAGGTGTCTACTCGCTAGCCAGCCTACCACGACGGATTCTCAATCGACCAATGCCGCAGGTCTCGACAGTGGATTTGCGCAATGAACGCGTTGATCCCAACCGTGGCTCGCTGACCCGTCAACTTAAAAACGCGATCCGTCAGACCCTAGATGACGATGGGCAAGTAATGCTGCTGCTCAATCGCCGGGGTTTTGCCACGTCCATTCAATGCCCAGACTGCGGACACGTTGAAAACTGCCCTGACTGCGATCTCCCGCTAACTCACCACCGCGATGGTGGCAAGGCATGCTGCCACTACTGCGATTATCAAATACCTACACCGGCATCGTGCACACAATGCCAATCGAAGGCGATTCGCTATTCAGGACTTGGCACACAACGGCTCGAGATTGAGGTCCAAAGAGCGTTTCCTGACGTCGGAGTGGCGCGTATGGATAGCGATACAATGCGTCGTCCCGGCAGCCATGAACGCACGCTCGCCGAGTTTCGTAATGGGCAGATTCGCATTCTGCTTGGCACCCAAATGATAGCCAAGGGGCTGGACTTTCCGAATGTGCTGTTGGTGGGAGTCATCAACGCGGACACCGCCCTGCACTTCCCCGATTTCCGAGCAGCTGAAAAGACCTTCCAGATCGTAACCCAAGTGGCTGGACGTACCGGCCGGGGTGAAAAAGCGGGACATGTCATACTGCAAACCTTTTCACCAGAGCACCCCGCGATCATCGCAGCCTCCCAGCATGACTTCCTCGGTTTCGCGAAGTATGAATTGGCTCAGCGCGAGCGATACGGCTATCCACCGCATGGCTATCTGGCCAGGTTCATTGTTCGCGGGCCTGACATCACGACTACTGAGGGCTTCGCGGAATCCTTAGTCAAACAGCTTACCGGTCGACGCGACAATCTTGGATTGGACTGCCGAATTTTGGGCCCTGCACCACCACCGCTTGCACGCTTGCGAGGCAAATTCCGCTTCCACTGCATTTTGCAATCCCCTGCCCCGGACCAGCTAAACCGGTTAATCGTTCAAACCATGGCCCAGCTCAAGCCTCCCAAGGACGTCCAGTACGTTGTCGACATCGACCCTATCGACACGTTGTAGGTACAAGCTTTTGTAGGCCGTAACGAGCCCTGCGAGTTACTGCAGTGCCGAAATGTCAGTCTCTTGTAGGCCGTAACGAGCCGTGCGAGTTACGGCAGCAGTGTCTGGACACCCGTACCCTCGAACAGCTTTTTTCACCACGCGTCTCTATCGCGTCTTCTGCATCCGGTACACTCATCTATGCCGTAACGGCGCACGGCTTGTTACGGCCTAC
>DNPC01000308.1:0-8268 GCA_003501565.1 Planctomycetaceae bacterium
TGCTGACCCGCCAGTGTACTCCGCATCCTCTTCGCTTTCGCCCGCATCTGCCGGTTGCTCTGCAGGTTTCTGAGTCGTGATGGCGATCTTATACTTGCCGGGCGGAACGCCACCACCCAGCGAAGAAACAAGCTCATAGGTTCCGTCCGCGCCGCTGATCGCAGCGCCCGACGTCCCGGTCCCTCCGTCTGGAGAAAACGCCACGATAGCACCTTCAACGGGCTCGCCATCCAGCGTCACTTTACCTGTGACGGGTGCAACGTTAGAGCCACAACCTACAAAAGCGCCGCAAACGAGCATCGTCAGTGCAGCTAGTGTTGATCTCATTCTCATCTCTTTATGTAATTTGCAAATAGGTACCAATACAAAGAGCGGCCCAAGAACCTCAGGCCGCTCATTCAGAAAGTCGATCCGTCAACAAGCACTAATTGGGTAGCTGTGCGATGTCACCGCCGTCTTTACTTCCAAGTGCTCCCCAAACACCATAACGCGATGGGCCAGAGGGATTAGCAACGTCATTCCAGGTTTGATCCCCGGTGTCGATGCTTGACGAGATGAAGTGAACAGAACCGTCTCCCATCGCCACCTGAGCACCTCCGGTGTGGTGGCTGGAAATGGAGCTCATGTCTTCATTCCAGTCGCCATTGCCCCAGTTACAGTTAGGACTGTTGGGAGCCATGATGGTGGCAAAGCCCATGAAGTAAGGGCGGCCATCCCAAGCACGACCTCCGGTAGGACGGAAGTTCGCGCGCACCTGACCAGTCAACTGACGATTGGGGCCAAGACGAGCCAAGCAAGCGGCAGGGTTCCAATCACGAACGTTCTGAGCAACACCGCCCAACAAATCCCGAGGTGCACCACCACCAACTCGTTCACCCAGTGAAATGGTGTTCGAGAGGCCATCAGGTATACCGCCAATACGAAGCCAACGGTTGATCTGATACATGCCACGGTTGTTCCGGCCAGCTTGTCCCTGGCGGAAATGGTTCTGATGGTAATCGTCCCCGACGCATACTTTGTAATTGTTGAGTGAGGGACTTTCATTACGGTTCGTCGGAGGTGGATCCGATGGACAAATCAATGTGGAAATGTCTTTCTTCCAGAAAGTGTTGCCCCACAACAGATTTTCTTCCCCACCACCATTCCGCGTGAAGTGGTTGTCACGGTAGTCCCAAGGGTCAGGAAGCCCCGGTCCACCCGGCTTGGCCCGTTGTGCAAAAGCAGTTGCCAAGTTCCCTTGCTCGATGAAAGGCAAGATCTGCATGATGAATGAGTAGGGCCGGTTGTTCCTCCAACCTAGACCAGGATGACCGCGTCCACTCCAGCCACGGTAACCCATGGCCGGCAAACGTTGATACGCGGACTCGTAATTGAGAGCCGCAAGCTGCAGTTGCTTCAGATTGTTCGAGCACTGCATTCTACGGGCCGCTTCGCGTGCGGCCTGGACAGCGGGCAATAACAGCCCGACAAGAATTCCGATGATCGCTATGACCACCAGGAGCTCCACCAAGGTAAAGCCCGTACGAGTACGTTTCATCGAGAAACCTCCCAAAAAAGTAAGAAAAGTAGCGACGCCGGACGTTGTGCGCCGGCGGTATCCTCTCACTTTTCGGGGGGTGAATCAAGCTTTACACCCAATTAGCGGGGAGAAAAGCTTAATTACCCTTATTTTCTTGTGAATCTGGGGGACTTTGCTCGAGTTTTTTGGGGTGAATACGGAAAACGATCGCTAGGCCTATGAACGCGGACGCTAAACCAAGGATCAGGACTCGATTAGCGAAAAAGCCTGGGAACACGTACTCATGGTTCTCAATGTTTGTTACCGCCCCGCTCGTAAAACAATAGATCGCCACTGCAATCGCAGCGCCGACGAGTCCACCAACGATCCCCTCAAGTAAATCGTTGGCGATCCGTTTGCCCGACGCCGCAGCAGCAATCGCACAGGCAATTGCAATCGGTCCTAGCATAGCCATCCACCGTCCAAACCAGTATGCCATCGGATCGTTTGGAAACTGGATGGAACGGTCAAAGGTGTGACCGACATAACCTGCCAACGCACCGGCGGCAGCGCCCAATACCAGGCCAACCACCACCCCTATCGTTCGGCCAGGAATTGTTGCCGTCCCGGAGCATACAAGTCCACATGCTGCGGCGAGTGCTGCGCCGAAGATTGCATAAACAATCGAATCGCTCTTAACTTCTGAGTCGTCAAGTTCAGCCGAATGCCATTCCTCAAGGTCCCGTATCGTTTGGGCTTCCTCAGACGCAAACTGGAATCGATCGTAGTTGGCGTTCGACCACGCCAGAACCCCACCTACCACAATCGCCGCCATCACCAGGATAGCCAACATACGCACAATCATGTTCTTTGCTCCCGTAGTCATTTCGCCATTCAAGACGTGGCAGACTATCAGCTGTGACAGGCGTAGTCAACGATCACCCGGATCCGGCGAGTGTTCGATCCGCGTCAACTTGTTGACAGAAACCTCTTGTTCAGTTTCGCGACCATCGGGCCAACGGACACTGACTTGCACCTTTTCTACGCCGACTTCTCCAAGTCCGAAGTGCAAAATACTACCAAAATGGCTTTGATAGCCACGGCCTGAAACTCGGTACCG
Source organism: Planctomycetaceae bacterium (assembly GCA_003501565.1). Taxonomy (GTDB): domain Bacteria; phylum Planctomycetota; class Planctomycetia; order Pirellulales; family Pirellulaceae; genus Aureliella. The sequence goes on from DNPC01000308.1 coordinate 2,619, forward strand.
TTTCTGTGGTTGCGGCTGCCCAACACTGACCACCGCACCCACCGCATCTTTATTGCGACCAGGGCCGACCAGCTTCAGACAAATCCAAGCATTTTGGGAATCCAAGTCATTGCGCAAGAGCGTCACGGAGTCATTCGAATTGAGTACAACGACATCGATGTCACCATCATTGTCTAGATCCTCTGCCGCCGAAGCACGACTCGATTTCACGGCAGTCAGCCCTACTTCCGTAACACCGATGTCTGCAAATTTTCCGTTGTCGTTTCGAAGAACATAGTTGCGAATCTTCATTTGGGTGCGGTCATCGATCGTTTCGATGCGATCAAAATGCCCACACGCGATGAACACATCTTCATCACCGTCGTTATCAAAGTCAGTGAAGGACGTCCCCCAATTTACGTGAGGAAACAGCGAGTACGGTAATCGCGCTGAACTTGTCGCGTCCTCAAAAAAACCACCACCCAGGTTCCGGTAGAGGTTCGGAAGCTCTGCTTGGTAGTTGGTCGAGATGATGTCGATCTGACCGTCATTGTTGTAGTCACCGCAGTCTACTCCCATGCTGGAATTGGCCTGACCGGTAAGGTCACAGGCAACTCCAAACAGGAAGGCAGATTCTTGAAAATGTCCGTCTCCATCATTGACGAATAGAAAATTGGGCTTGCCGTCGTTGCACACATATACATCTGTGTCATTGTCATTGTCGATATCAACGCACATCAGGCCCATGCTCGGGCCCGCGAATCGCGCAAGACCGCTTTCCTGACTGACATCAGTAAATGTCCCATCACCGTTATTCCGGTAAAGCGTGTCTGGGACAGGGTTGTAGTACTGGGGACCGGCCGTGTAGTTCTTGCCCTTCAGAACAATTGGAACATGAGTTTCGTACGAAAAATCGACATAGTTCCCGACATATAAATCCAAGTCCCCATCGCCTTCCATGTCGAAGAAGCCGACACCCGCTCCAACATTTTGACCACACGCTACACCGGCCGTTTCCGTAACGTCAGTGAAGGTACCATCGCCATTGTTGCGGTACAGCACATTGGCACCAAAGTTGTTTACGTAGATGTCTGGGTAACCGTTTCCATCGAAGTCTGCCACACCAACGCCGAGAGCGTACCCGGCATCTCCAACACCCGCTTGGTCGGTAACATCTTTGAATTTGAGCCCGCCCTCATTGCGAAACAACCGGTTGGTGACCGGACCGTTTGCGACCGTACCGCGGAGCGGGGCACCATTGCAGAAGTAGATGTCCAACAAGCCATCACCATCGAAATCGAGGGTTGCCAGACCAGCGGACACTCCTTCGACTAGATAGCCTTCCCCGCTGGCGCCCGTTGTATGTTCAAAATCTATACCGGATTGACTTGAAACGTCTGTGAACTTGATCGACTGCGCAGTAACCTCGGCGCAAACCAATGCACCTAAGACAAACATCACCAACGATACGAAAACTCTCATTCGAACATACTCCGTCGCGTTGAAAGTACTCTTTGGAAAGAGCTACTCACGTTCCTGCATTTGGCTGATTTCTGCCTCCGCCGACTGCGCTGCAGCCTCGTCACCTTGCAGACGGTGTACGCGAGCTAGCAGACGGTAGGCTTCTGGCGATCGATCCAGCTCAACCACTCTTCGCGCGTACCACTCCGCCTCCGGCGCACGCTTCTGTTCCACTAGGAATTCCGCCATCGCGATATAGCTGGTTGGACTAGTCGGACCAAGCGCTATGGCAAGCTTGATCGCTGCTTCGGCTGCTTCAGGATTGCCGCAGGCAACCTCGGCTTTTGCAAGGAGCAAATAATCTAACAACTGCTGAGAGTTCAAACTTACGATTCGCTCTCTGACAATCCGTTCATCAGCGAAGCGTTGTTGAGCTGACAGGAAATCTGCTAAGTTTGACAGCACATTTAGGTCGACCGGGGAGAGGGCCAGTGACCGCAGCAATAGGTGTTCGGTATCTCGAACGCTCCCGCGTCGATCATACAGCATCGCAGCCTCCGCTGCGATGAACGCAATCAAGCTTCTAGCGTCTGCCGTCGTACTAGCCTCAAAACGCATTGAGGGTTCGATTCGTTTCTTGGGTTTAAAACTCTCATAAAGCGTTCGAAACTCGGCGGCATCCTCGCGATTTCCATTGCGCATGCATGCCGAGAACAAATTGAAGTAGACCTGACGCGTTTTGACTCCCAGATCGACAGCTCGTCGCAACGCTTCCTCAGCCCCGGCCGAATCTCCTGCACGAAGCTTGACTTGCCCGACCAAGAACCAAAGTGCGCCCGATTGGCCTTCTTCCTTGGCCGCACCCTCGAGAATCTCCAGCGCTTCCTGATTGTTGCCCGCGTTCATGTGGGCCAGGCCGAGATGATGAGCGATATCAGGTGAGTAGAGGCCCATCGTCTGTGCCTGCATGAGCGTCTCGATCGCCAGTTCACTCTGCCCACGATCAAGAGCTACACTCGCCAGGTTCACGTAGTATTGCTCTGTCCTTGGAGACATCTCAATACACTTTTTCCATTGCTCGATAGCCAATTCAGTGTTATGCAGCTTAGCGTTGAGCATAGCACTGACATGAACAGCAATCGGTTCCTCTGGCATATCCTGCAAAAGACGCTCAGCCATGAATTTTGCTTCGGCCTCGAGCGTTTCAATATCGGCTGGCGGAATAGCCACTGGCAAACGAATAGTCGCCCGCTGCTGGTCTCTTTCAATAGTCTGCGTTTGTTCGGTGTTTAGCGCCAAACTGCCAAGATCAGGCTGCGCCTCACTGGTCGTTTCCGCGCGGACTGCCTGCGGTGCAACATCCGAGACTTCCGACTCGACCACTCGACTAGACCAGCTGTACATCGCACTCAAGCTCGCGACGACGATCGCGCAAAGTGCAAGCAGGATTGATACTCTGGACGATGCCGTTGACTGACTCATTAAGGCAAGCTCCGGCTCACGAAGGCACGGCTTTACTTGGAACTCTTTTCAAACAACAGAAGGGGGTTGGACGAGTCCAACTCCCCAGCGTCCACATCATACTCGTTCGTTGTGCCACCCGGCCAGTCAACGCGAACCGAAACTCTTGGTTGCGATTCTTCCACCGAAAAATACAGGAGCTTTCCATAGCAACTCTGATAGCCCCTCCCTGCATGAACGGCTGCTTGCTGAATACGTCCTTTGGAGGTGACGGTCACCGTCGCGCCGACTCCTTCGCGATTCGATTCAATCCCAATCAATCGCAGTACGAGCGGCCGCTCTTTCGCGTTTAGCCGGTTTTCAAGAATCGATGCGGGTTGATTCCAATTGGAAACAACAATGTCGATGTCGCCGTCGACATCCAAATCAGCAAAGGCTGCACCGCGCGCCGATCGCAAGGGTAAAGAAGCGTTGCTTGGTACCTCCGATGGCGACGCGAATCCCTGCGGGGTGCCAAACTGCAGATAGTCGCGGACGTTCAGTTGCGTCTTGTCGGATATCTGTCCAACGTTGTCCATGAAGTGGCCGCACCCCACAAAAATGTCTGGGAAGCCATCTAAGTTGAAGTCCTCGAGGCCAAGTCCCCAGTTGACATGGGGATGAAGACTGCGGTCAATCGAAAAACGATTGGTCGCGTCGGTGAACACGCCACCCGAATTTTGATAAATCACCGGCATCTCATCTTGATAAGTTGTTGTTACCAAGTCGAGCCTACCATCTCCATCTAAATCGCGACATTCAACGCCCATATTGCCGTTTGCTCGTCCCGTTCGATCAAACGCCACACCTGTGATTAGCCCTTGTTCTTCGAAGCGTCCCTTCCCGTCATTCACCCACAGATAGTTGGGTCGGGTATCATTCATCACCAAAATGTCGCAGTCACCATCGCTATCAAAATCAGCTGCCAGTGTTCCCATCGCCGTACTGGGAATCTGACGTCGCAGATTGCCTGACACATCAATGAAGTGCCCATCCCCCTTATTTTCAAACAGCTGATCGTACTCTGGCGGGAAGTCTAGCGGCCCTGGGTGAAACTGCGCTTCGCCAATCATACGAACGCGATGTTGTTCGATTTGGAATCTCTGATAGTTGCCGCAGTAGAGGTCTAAATCACCATCCGCGTCCATATCGAAGAAGGCGACTCCGGCACTAAAGCGTTTCTCTCCATCAAGTCCGCTCACCCGCGATCCATCGGAAAACGTCCCGTCCCCGTTATTCAAGTACAACAAGTTGCTACCATAGTTCGAAACATAGATGTCGATGAAACCATCTGCGTCGATGTCAGCGGTAGCCACTCCCAAGCCGTGCCCGGTATCTCCAACGCGGGCAAGCTTCGTTGTTTGCTGAAAACGCCACGCCTCCGTATTTCGAAAGAGTGAGTTGGCAACGCCCTTTGAATGTTGCCTTCGAAGAGATGCGCCGTTTAAGAAATAGACGTCCTCGCGTCCATCGTTGTCATAGTCGCAGATGGCCAAGCCTGCAGAGTAGGGTTCAACCACGAAGTAGTTCCCGGTGCCCCCGTCGTTATGAACAAACTTGATCCCCGTTTCATCGCCACGCAAAACGAAGACTCCGGCGTCCGTTCCCTGCGACCGCGCCGCCTGGACATTCAAGGCAAAACAGCAAACGAGCCACGCGAGCCCTAGCCGACAACCCTTCGCCGTAGATTGGCCGTTCATTACTGGAGAACTCATGGCTCAACCAATCGAATCAACGTATTGCAATCAACTTCTGCCACGTCAGATTCGATACCAGATGGCCAGCTGACCTTGATTCTAGCTTCGTCGTATTCCCCCAGCCCGAAGTGAAGACGCGTTCCACAATGACTCTGGTAACCTCGCCCACTGGATAGCTCACGTGACTGAGTTCGGTCACCGGCAATCAAACTTACTTTCGCGCCCACGGGCATTCGTGGACTAGTCGTACCTGACAGTTCTACCTCAAGCCAGTTCCCAGATGAAACGGTTGTGTTCTCCAAGACTTGGGCGGCGCTTCCGCAATTCAGGATAATGCAATCAATGTCACCATCATTATCAAAATCCTCGAACGCCGCTCCACGACTTGAGGCATCTGGCTGGTCAGTCTCAATTTGCTGATCCGAATTCGGTGCAAACCTACCATCACTATTGAGCAGCAGAGCATTGGGTACGGCGAAGCGAGTTACTTCAGGCAGCACGTCAGCGTTTCGCAAGAAATGCCCATTGCAAACAAAAATATCGGTGTCAGAGTCATTGTCGAAATCCATCAAACCGACTGCCCAGTTTACATGTGGTCGAAGCGAAATCCCCACAGCTCGAATGCGCGTCGTATCGGAAAAAAACGCACCTGGACTATTCTCAAACAGTGTAGGCAACTGCTGGGTGTAGGTCGTAATCAAAATCTCTGAGAGACCATCACCTGTGATGTCCGCTGCATCGACTCCCATGCTCCCGTTGGCGGTCCCTTTCAAATCAAATGCCACACCGTGCTCCAGAGCCGCCTCAACGAACTGTCCGCGATCGTTTCTATACATGCGATTGGCCGCGCCGTCAGAGACCGCCAGGAGATCTTGATCGCCGTCAGCGTCTAGATCACAGGCAATAGTGCCCATCGTCGGCCCAGCCGTCGCGGAAAAGCCCCGCTCTTGTGCCCTCTTGAACGTTCCATTGCCTAAGTTCTCAAACAGCTGATCGGGTAGCCAAGCGTAATC
>DNPC01000308.1:8349-14669 GCA_003501565.1 Planctomycetaceae bacterium
TAATCGCGGGGACCGGGAGGAAACGGGAATGAACTGCCGGCTTTCGCCTCGTGAATCTCGAAATCAAAGTTCACATAATTCCCGACGAAAAGGTCAAGATCCCGATCTCCATCAAAATCAAGAAAGCACACACCAGCTGAAAACAACGCATCTGTGGCCAGTCCCGCTTGCTGGCCAAGTTCGGTAAACGTACCGTCGCCGTTGTTGCTAAACAGTGTGTTACGCCCAAAGTTACTCACGAACAAATCCGGAAATCCATCGTTGTCATAATCGCCAACGGTCGCCCCTAAACCAAACGCGACATCCGAAATGCGTGCATCAACGCTCGTGCGTTCAAATGACATACTACCCAGATTGCGAAACAATGCGTCCGAGGCTTCAGAGGGCAAAGCTTCTGGCAGTGTGTGCCCGTTTGTAAAGTAGATGTCGACTAGCCCATCGCAATCGTAGTCGAACGATGCAACACCGCCGCACATCAATTCCACCAGATACTGATTGCCGTTTGCACCGTCGAAGTGCTGGAAGTCTATCCCGCTGCTTGCGGTAACGTCGCGAAGTCGAACATCCTGTCCGTCAGTTTGGCAGCAGAATACCAGACTGAACATCCATCCGATAAGCCAAGCCGTGCAATCATTGCTACGTTCAGATCTCACGGTGTGAAAGGCCTCTGCGCCGGTGACGACTGTCCCGCTGAAGATTGGCCGCTTAGGGGCTGGCTACCTGAGGGCTGGCTACCTGGGGGCTGCATACCTGAGGGCTGGCTAACTGGGGAATTAGGCGGAAACGGATTGGGGAACTGTTGCAGGGGTACACCCTGCGCTGGCGCGGCTTGCATAAAGATCGGGTGGGTTGGATCAATTTGTTGCGCCCTTGCGACGGCTGCTGAGGCCGCTTCTGCGTTGCCGCTCCCCTGATATGCTGCCGCCAGAAGCATGAATGCTTCAACGGACGGCGTGCGTTCGACAACGACAATTGCCGGTGGTATCGCCTCTTTAAATTGCCCAACTTGCATGCGTAGCTTCGCGAGTGCAGCATGAGCGATTTCCCCACTAGTCTCGCGCTGCGCCGCTGCATCTAACGCGGAGATAGCGAAATCAATGTGCCCCATTTCCTGAGCCAGCGCCGCTAGATTGAGGGCGTTCAGGACGTTTTCGGGTTGCTTCTGATACAGAACTTCGTGAACAGCCAAGGCCTCGGGCAGTCGGTCAGTACGACGATAGACCGACGAAAGTGACATGTAGCACTTCAGGTGATCCGGATCGATCTCCATCGCTCGGCGTATCCGCTTTTCCGCTTGGTCATATTGCCCGCTGTCCTCGGCAACCGATGCAGCGGCCAGCATTACTTGACATGCAACGCGAGTCAGAGCTTCATCATATTGCTGCTGAAACGCACTTTCGGCTGCGGGACCGCGCTGTACCGAGATGTTCTTTCGAGCCTTGGCGGCTTCTTCTGTCTTGCCCTGACGGGCGAGTGCGGTAGCAAGAGCCAGCCAGGCGCTTTGCGTATCTTCACCACCTGCAATCGCGGTGCGTATATTCGCCTCAGCTCCCTCGAATTTTTCAAGTTGATTCAAGACTCGCCCAAGCGTGAGCAACAATTTTGATGACTGGGGATACTTGCCACGTGCGTCCCGCAGTACTGCTTCGGCTTCGTCGAGTTGGCCAAGGTTCTCGAGCGACTCGGCCAACGCAATCAACAACTCCTCGGATTCAATCCCCTTTGCATATGAGTCCTTCAGAAGCGTAGACGCCTCCTGGTCACGCCCTGATTCGATTAGAAGTAGTCCCAACCCTGCATAGGGCCCGGCTTCCTGCACATCCCGCGCAACACAGCTACGCCAGACCTCTTCGGCTTGAGTGGTCAATTTCAGCTCGGCATACGTCTGAGCCGCAATGTGGGTTGCTCGCCAGTCTTTCGCATCCTGGGCAACTAGCTCTGCCGCCAAGTCTTCTAATTCGCTCCGCAGTTCGCTGGCTTCAATATCTAGTCGCTCCGTCGGTAGATTCAGCGAAGCAACAGAGACCCGCTTGAGTTTCCGTGGAACTTTTGGCTGGTCGGCTGCACCAGCACCAGTTTGCGCACCACTCTCAGCCGCGACCGACTCCATAATTTCATCATCGTCCAGAGGTGTTAGCCAAACAGCGACTCCGATGATGGCTACCGCAACCACTAAAGCACTTGCTAAAAGGAGCGGCCAGCGAATCGCACCGGCTCGAGCTTTAACAGATAGAATTTCTTTGGAGGTTTTCATAGCTGGTATTCTAATGCCAACGGCCATCCAATGCCAAAGGAGCGCTGACGCAAGAATCCTGAAAACCCGAGTTTAACTGAACAACTCACGAGCGCGGCCGAGACCAGAAATCGCTTCAGTCAAGTCATCCGGCGCGGCGTTCAAAGGCCAGTACTCAAGGCCCACATAGCCGTCGTAGGATGTCGCGTTAAGGGCTTTCACGATTTCGGCATAGTTAAGCTCACCACGGTCTAGCTCGTTTCGGCCAGGATTGCCGGCGGCGTGGAAGTGGGCGATCTTATTAATGTGCGTTGTTGCATTGTGGATAACGTTGCCTTCGCTGATCTGCTGATGATAGATGTCGAAGGTAACTTTGATGTTGTCGCTGGCGACCTCTTCGATACACCGAAACGCTTCGTCGGATCGAATAAGGAAATACCCTTGATGATCCACCAACTCATTGAGCGGCTCGATGGCAAGCGTTACCCCGGTACCAGCAAGCAATTTGGCGGCTTCGCGCAATCCATCCACCAACGATCCGAATTGTTCATCGCGCGTTACTCCCTCACGGAAGTCTCCGACCTGCGAAATCAAAGTCGGACACCCCAGCCGTCTCGCCGCCGCAATACTTTCCTCCAGGCCCGCCAGATAGGAACTACGTACACGTGGATCGACCAGTGAGATAAATTTGGTGCAAGTCGCCGCGATACTCAGTTTAAGTTCCGAGCACAGTTGGTCGACTTGGTCAATGTCCTTTTCCCACCAGCACCAAAACTCGATGGCGGGATACTCAAGCTTTGCCACCTGACGCACCGCAACGTCAAGCGGAACGCCTTCGAAAACGGAATCTATGCATACACTGGGTTGTATCGGCATTCGCTCTAGCTCCAGCTGGCGTTCGATAAAAAGTCCGCAGTGGCAAGGCAGCAGGCTGTCAGATACTGCGCCAAGTTACAGCAATCATTCGGATGTGGTTGCATCGCCCTCGGTTTCAGCCCCAGATTCCGACACACCGGATTGATCGCTTGGCGCCACAACCGCCTGTCCAGGGCCTTCTTCCGCCTTTTTAAGCACCGAGAAATCTGCGAACGTGATGTAGATCGAAAAAACAGCGATGATCAGAGCGATTCCAGCATAGGGAGCCAGCTTCCAAGGAGTCATATCGACGGCTTTTACGTCCTGTTGCACAAACTCAGTCTCGCGTGGCCAAATCTCGCCAATGACCAACATCAAAATCACCAGCCACGCAAAGACTAATCCCAAGAAATGAAATTCATGTAGTGAGGACACTACAAGATCAAAGGGGGGCACAAAGTAGCCGATGGCAATGATTGAAAACCCTGCAACCAATCCGATCTTGGCGGCAAACGCGGGAACACGGCGAGTTAGCATGCCGACCAATACAACAGCGAAGATAGGAATGAAATACATGCCATTCATCTTTTGCAGGTAGTCAAAGATCCCACCGTCTCGAATTGACGGGTGGTCGAGCAGGGGCGCGATGATCATGGCACCGATAGCAATCACCCAACCGAACACTTTGCCGGACCGAACAACCTGCTGCTCGGTTGCACCCTTGTGTATCACGCCTTTGTACAGCCCAACGCTAAACAACGTACAGGAACTGTTGAGAGCTGAATTGAAGCTCGACAAAATCGCACCAATCATTGCAGCGGCAAAAAAACCCGTCAGTGGCGCCGGCAGAACTGCGTTGACGAGCATTCCATAGGCTTTGTCCTTATCGATTCCTTGATCGGCAAACATTGAATAGGCGATCATTCCCGGAATGACCAGATAAAGAGGGCCCAACAGCTTGAGCGCACCGGTCAGGAGTACGCCTTTCTGCCCTTCGGCCAAGCTGCTTGCACCAAACGTACGCTGAATAATCTGTTGGTTGGTCGTCCAGTAAAACAGATTCAACAGGAATATGCCGGAGAAGATTGTACCGAAAGGAACGCTCGACTCGTCTCCTCCGACGGAATTAAAACGGTCCCTTTGCTGCTCCCACAGGATCTCTGTACCAGATGCGATGCCTCCTTCACCGCCCAGCTGAGCCAATGCAAAAGCGGCAATCATGAATCCCCCAACGAACAAGCCAATTCCATTGATCGTATCGGAGACGGCGACCGTTCGAAGACCACCAAACAGCGCGTAGATCGAACCGACGATGCCCACCAACCAGACAATTGTCCACAGTGCAGTGCTGTAAGACGCGCCGCCGAGGAGCACCTGTACATCCAGAATCTCGATCATTCCCTTGGCCCCCGAATACAGGATGATCGGAAGCAAGATGCCAACATACGCAATCAGGAAAATTACATTCGTAATGATCTGAGTCTGGTGGTCAAACCGAATACTCAAATACTCCGGCACTGTCGCTACACCACTCTTGAGAAACCGCGGCAGGAAAAACCATGCCATAAACACCAGAGCGACCACACACACCACTTCCCACACCATCACGCACAGTCCATCACTGTATGCTGCGCCGTTGAGCCCAACCATTTGTTCTGTGGATAGGTTCGTCAGGAGCAACGATCCGGCGATCAGCGGGAAGGACAAAGATCGTCCTGCCAAGAAATAGCCAGCACTTGAGTCGTGGTTATCTTTGCGAGTCAGCAGCCAAGTCAGAAAACCGACGAGAGCGGTAAAGAAGACAAATGAGACAATCGTTAACAACATACGCCTGATACTCGCTTCACTTACAACAGTTCTACCGCGCGGCTTGCCGCTAGCCCTGCGGTCTTGAGGCAAGATGATAACAAGCAATGCCCCTCAAATGTGATAAGACGCACATTGCCCAAGATCTTAATTGGTCATTAGGCAGCCCAAAATAGAATGCTGGCGAGCAAATCGCCAATGCAAGCAGTCACTTTAGCCGTTGAACTTCCCCAGCTGCTGTACCGCTCTGGCTACTAGTTCCGCAGCTTGTTCAATTTGGTCGAGCGTCGTCTGACGGCCGACACCGAACCGCAGGCTGCTCCGTGCCTCGTCTTCGGTGCGACCAATCGCTCGAAGCACATGACTGACATCCGGTGAAGCACTTGAACAGGCACTCCCGCTGCTCACCGATAGCTCGGGCATCAACTGCATAAGGCTTTGCCCTTCAAGTCCGCGAAAGCCGCAATTGAGGTTGCCAGGCAATCGCTCGAGCTCCGGTTGTGAGCCTTCAGTTTCATCGCCGAACGCTGCTTGCGTTTCGGACAGAAGTGAAGGCCCGTTCAGGAAGATCTCGCAATCGACACCCTCTAGTTGTCGCCAAAGTTGATTGCGTAAGTGAGCCTGGTGGGCCACTGCGTGCCCGCTAGCGATCTCCGACGTACAGAGTTCGAGCGCAGTCGTCATACCGACGATACCTGGCACGTTAAGTGTTCCGCTACGACGGCCAAGCTGCTGGCCACCTCCGACAATTTGTGGATGCAAACGCACCCTGCGTTCTCCTAGCAACAATCCGCCAACGCCTTTCGGCCCGTAGAACTTATGCGCGGAAAATGACAACAGATCGATACCAAGCTTGGCGATATCCACAGGAATCCGGCCAACGGCCTGCGTGGCATCGGAGTGTAACGCTATGCCATGCCGACCGCACAGCTCTGAAACCATCGTCAGCGAGTGGATAGTACCAATTTCATTGTTGGCCAGCATCACGCTGCATAGCGCCACGTCGTCGGATAATGCGCTTTCCAACTGGGCCCAGTCGAGGTGGCCAGTTTGCGTCTGAACCGAGACTCGAACTATCTCAAAACCATGCTTCTCAAGGCGTTTGAGCGGATCAAGAACAGCCGGATGCTCCGTAGTCAGGCTTACAACTCGACGGCGTTTCTGCCTTGGATGCAAGCAGTAACCCAGGATTGCCAGGTTGCAGCTCTCAGTCGCGCCGCTGGTGACGACCAATTGTTCAGACCGCCCACCCAGCAAACCTGCGATTTTTTCGCAACAGCCTGCAACTACCTCGGCTGCAGTTCTGCCGTGCTGGTGCGTGGTGCTGCCAGAATTACCAAAATGCTCTGTAAAATATGGCAGCATTGCCGCCAGCACTTCGTCAGCCACCGGCGTCGTAGCGTGGTGGTCAAGGTAGATCATAACG
>DNPC01000489.1 GCA_003501565.1 Planctomycetaceae bacterium
TGCTACAGGCTCGCTGGGCCGTCGAATGCAGCTAAAATAGAACTTGTCTAACGCTTGAGCGAGCGCGGTGGTCTTCCGGGAAGCGCGCCAACGAACCAAGGACCTTCACAGAATTATTCACTGATGAAAAAAGTCAACAACGGCGGCGGGCTCGCAGCGATTCGGTACACGTTTCGTAAGGCGAAGGAGGTAGGTGGAACGTGGAAGTTGTGGAAGGCGCTTCGAAGTAAGAATGCTTGCAAGACATGCGCGCTGGGCATGGGCGGCCAGGCAGGCGGGATGGTCAATGAACGCGGCTCGTTTCCTGAAGTTTGCAAGAAGTCGATTCAAGCAATGGCTTCTGACATGCAGCCGGCGATCGACGCCAACTTTTGGAGGGAGCATTCGGTTGCTGAGTTGCAAGAGTGGACACCGCGTGAACTTGAGACGGCTGGTCGGCTAATCCAACCCGTTGTTTACACTCGCGGCGCCAGCCATTTTGAAACAACTTCCTGGGAGGATGCGTTTGGTCGCATCGGTAGCAAGCTTAAATCGCTCAACCCCGACGAAACGTTTTGGTATTTCAGCGGTAGGAGCAGCAACGAAGCTGGTTTCTTGCTACAGTTGGCTGCTCGCGTCTACGGCACCAACAACGTCAACAATTGCAGCTACTACTGCCATCAAGCCAGCGGGGTTGGGCTGAACAAATCTCTTGGTACCGGCACCGCAACAGTAACCCTTGATGATTTGGAGCAAAGTGACCTTGCAGTCATCATCGGCGGCAATCCGGCCAGCAATCACCCTCGGTTGATGACTAGTCTTGATCACCTACGTCGCCGTGGTGGAAAAGTGATTGTGATCAATCCAGTTAAGGAACTGGGCTTGATGCGCTTTCGAATTCCTAGCAGTGTTCGAAGTATGCTTTTCAGCCCGGAGATCGCCACTCACTTTTATCAGCCGCATATTGGTGGCGATTTGGCATTGCTGACAGGAGTCGCGAAGTCCCTTGTTGAGTGCGGCCAGCATGACACACAGTTCCTAGAAAACCACTGTGCCGATGTGGACCAATATTTAGTCTGGTTGGAGCAGCAGGCTTGGACGGATCTCGAGTCCAAGAGTGGACTTTCCGAAGCCGAGATGCGGGAGATTGCGGAGCTCTACGCGGGTTCGAAAGCTGCCATTTTCGGATGGACGATGGGAATTACACACCATGTGCACGGAGTTGAAAATGTCGGTGCGATCGTCAACCTTGCACTACTTCGCGGCATGGTTGGTCGGCCTGGTGCAGGGCTAATGCCCATTCGTGGGCACTCCAACGTCCAGGGCATTGGCTCTGTAGGTGTCACGCCAAAACTCAAAGATCAGATTTTCGACGCTCTGACGGACAAAGGGGTTCAGCTCCCCACTTCGTCTGGGATGGACACCATGGCTTGTATGGAAGCGGCTCTGGAGGGACGGACCAAGGCGGCAATCTGTCTTGGCGGAAATCTCTACGGTTCCAATCCCGATTCAACATATGCTGGAAAGTCGCTGGGAAATCTCGAGCAATTGACGACGCTTAGCACCACACTCAACACCGGGCACGTCCATGCACTGGCGGATGAAACCATCATCTTGCCGGTCCTGGCCCGAGATGAAGAACCTCAGCCTACCACGCAGGAGAGTATGTTCAATTTTGTACGGCTGAGCGATGGCGGCGAGCGTAGGTTGCCCGGTCCGCGAAGCGAAATTGATGTCATTGCTTCGATCGCCTCGCGCGCAATCGGTTCAACCGAACAAATTGACTGGGAGGAAATGCGGCAGACCAGTACGATTCGAGGCTGGATTGCGAACGTTATACCGGGCTACGGTCAGATCGAGGAAATAGCCGAATCTAAAACGGAGTTTCAGATTCCTGGGCGGACTTTTCACAAACCAGAATTTGCAACCGCAAACGGTCTTGCCCAGCTGGTAACTTACTCAGTTCCAGATCTCATGCCAGCCGAAGGAGCGTCGTTTCGTTTGATGACCGTTCGCAGCGAAGGGCAGTTCAATACCGTTGTCTACGAAGAAGAGGATTTGTACCGCGGTCAAGAGCGTCGCGATCTAGTGCTCATGAACCCAGCCGATGCTGAAGAACAAGGATTTGCTCCGGATCAACCGATCAAGGTGGTCAGTGAGGTCGGCGAGATTAGCGGCTTTCTCGCGCGACGATACGACGCGATCAAACCCGGCAATGTCCTGATGTACTACCCGGAAGCAAATGTGCTTGTCCCCCGAACCCTGGACCCACAATCCAAGACCCCTGCTTTCAAGGCGGTCAAAGTTACACTCACGCCAGTTGACGAATAGTTCTGATGTTTGCCGCGAATTGCTCGATCACAACATCGACTGGTCGATTGGTACCCAATCAGCTCCAGCAATTGTGAGCCCTGATGCAACGGATTCAAGCTCTAACTTTATTGTCAGAATGCACTGGCGATGATATCTGGTCGGTTGAACATTGCCGGCTACGACGTTTGCCGGAAGCATGGATTGTTGAGCTGGCAGACTGTTTCGAGTCTGGCTTTCAGTCCGACAGCCAGACCATCTATCTAGAAGACCGGGTGATCAACCAGTATCAAGGGATCCGTGACGTAGATTTGGCAATGCGCCTGGGGGAGCACTTGGGAATTGACGTCGGTGGACTTGAGCAACGCGCGGTAAGTCGGTCGCACTTGGTAAAATTGATTGCCGAAGCAGCCGAAGAAGACTTGTAGGGCAGAGCACTTCCGGACGCGTTGCCTCGTCCACTACGCGATTTCGCGTTGCAGGCGAATTCTAGTCTTTGCCGTAGTGCTTGACTTCTTCCCAGTAACTGGCGAAGTCAAATTCAGGGCTGTTGTCGAGATCGTGGCATTTTCGACAGTGCATTTCCGCCCGGTCGAGGGTTAGGACCATCTGCTGTTGGAGTTCTTTGAGTCGCTCTGTCGTAACATCAATGTCACCGTTCTCGGCTGCAACATGTTGACTTCCCGGCCCGTGGCAATTTTCGCAACCACTGCCGCCGAGGTGCTCGGAGGCTTTGAGACTTTCCCAGCCGCTCTTGAAAGGCTCGAATCCTTGCGGATCCCAGCCGGTCACGTGACAGCTGATGCACTCGGGATCATGGTGTCGGGGGATGCCGCCGCGATCATTGTTTGCGGCGATAATGGACTCTGTTGCGTGAACGTGGGGTGAATCCAGCCAAATATCGTAAGCTGTTGTGTGGCAATCGCCGCAGACTTCTGATCCAACGAATTCGCGATCCGAGCCACCAAGATAGGCTTTCTCAACCGCTCCTAAGCCTTCCAAGCCAATTTCCTCTAATTGATTTTGATAATTGGCGAACTGTTCTAGCATCCGTTTGGAGTCTTTGAATTGACTGCTGATTGCAATCTTTTGGTAGCGAATCGGATTCTTCGCATCATTAAACAGCCCCACGATTCCGCCCCACATACCTTTCGTGCCCACTTGTAGGATGAGAGCATCGCTGCCTTCGATCGGTTCTGGATTGAGTGTTGGCTCACCGAAACCGCCAGCCGTTACGACGATGTCCATGCCAGAAACTTGCCTAGCGATCGCTTCTGATTCCTCGATGGATGCATGTGCTAATAGCACGATAAAGTCACAACCGTCCGATTTCAGTTCGTCGATAATGGGTTTCAGTGAGGCGACAGGATCTGAGAAGACGATATCATCGCTTTGGATTTTGCTCTCATATTCTGAACCGAGCACGCCGGTAACGCCAATTTTCCTTCCGCCTGCCTCAATGACTTTGTGCGTCGGAAAAAATGACGAGTCAAATACAACTACGTTCGCTGAGATAAAGGGCAGCTCACTGCGGCCGTCGCTGCCGGCAATTTGGATTAGCTCAACCGCGGGTAGCTTTAAATCGTCGATGCCCAGTGTTGCCGCTTGATAGTCCATCATCTTAAATGCGTTGACGGTACTCTCAAACTTCAGCGTTGCTTGTCGTCCGATACGTCGGACTTGGTTTCCAACGTCCATGGGTACGATGTCCCAGCCCCGATCTCGCAAACTGGTCAGCAAAGTATCGCGGCGGATAAGGCCACCTTTCTGATTCTCCAGTCCGGTGCAACCACACGGTTCGATGTAACCGTGTTGCTGACCCGACAAGTACAACACCACGTCAGGCTTCGGCCAGTCCGCTGCGATGACTTGATTGCGTTGGGCTTCCGTGGTGATTCCAGGTGGTGTGTTGACAGGGATCTTCGTTTCCACGCGAGCAGCTGAATCGCCTGAGTCTGACGGTACGGGTGGCTTGGAGCTGGGTAATTCGGTTGGTCCAGATGCAAGTGAAGTTTCTGCGGCTGGCTCGAGCTCGATCGGGTCACTTGATGAAACCTGTGGACCAGTCTCGGTACTTGGGCTGTCTTCTGCGGCGTTGCTCTCGAGCGTTAGCTCGCCGCCGATCGGAGAGGCTTCGGTCAGGTCAAGCTCTGAATCGTTGTCGTCAGAAACTTGTGGAGGTTCGATTTGTGGTTCGGCAATCGGTGCGCCTTGCAAGACAATCTCACCGTCTTCATTCAGGTCCTCTGGCGAGACAATTGTCGGAGCGGGAGGGGCCTCCGGTGCTTCATTTTGAGTTGAATCTTGGGTGTCCGCGAGATCGGCTTCGTTGCCTTTCTGGGCGACTGATGACTCGCCAGAATTCGTGCAACCCGATGCCAGAGCTATGCTAGCTATCGCCAGCAAACCTAAGCTTGCAAGAATTTTGGAAGGTGTCAAAGAAGTGGCTTCGGAACGCGAGAATCCGGGCATGTGCCTGGTCCTTTTCCCATGGCGACGTAAGAAATTTGCAGTGCAACGAACGGCCGTCCACAGATGCGTTGTACCCGATCCGCTTTATTTTGTAACGACCAACCGCACGTATATAGGAATTTCGCCTGCGCTGTCGACGTTGGTTTTGATTAGAACCTTGCCGTAGTTGTTACCCTTGGGGCCAACCAAGCTTGTTTTCGCGCTGCCTGCAGGCACCTCGATTCGCACCGGGAATAATGAACTACTCTTCCGATGTGTGGGTTCACCGATGCTGGCAGTCAGGTTTTCGCCGAACTGTACAACCTCTGCCGTTGCTGCAAACGACTTGGCGACGTCTGGCTGGACTCTCAAGTAGACGACCAAAGAAGCACCTTGGCTACTCTTTACGGTGCCGAAGTCCAACAAGCTCAAGCGCGTATTTAGGCTCGATCCCCCCATGAGAGAAACTGGGCCGGTGACGCTGCCTTCGATATCGATTTCGACATCTTCCAAGTTTTCACCCATGTCGGTTTCTACCTGAATGCGCCCCGACAAGGGACCGATAGCAATTCCCGGCTCGATTGTCATCGTAATCTCGTGAACTTGCTTGCACGATTTGTGTTTGGGGTATTTGCTAGCATCCAAGGGAACAGTCTGGTGCTCAAGTTTGATATGCTCTGCGTGCTTGTCATTGGACCACACTAGATTCTCGATTTTGGTTTCATCGCTGAGATAGTTCATCAGCATGATCTTCTTGGTGACCGGGGCCGTGTTTTGAATCTCACCCAACGCCAACTCTTCAGGCTCGAAAGTGAAACTGCTGACGATCTGACCTTTGACGACCAGCTTGACTTCAGTTTGAGTTGGATCGGTGGTAATGATTGTGGCCGATTGACCGAACTCGCGCAGCAAGCTCTTAGCAGTCCAAGTTAGTTTGACTTCGGTCTCTTCACCCGGTGCCAAAATCGACTGCTTTAGATCGCCAACGGTACATTTACAGGTCGATCCACCCATCGTCAGGTTCAGAGGTCCGTCGCCTGTGTTGCGAAACACGAATACATGACTGCGTTCCTCGCCATGTTGCATGCTGCCAAAGTCGTGTGTTGCACCATCGACGACTTCAACCTTGGGGGTGCCGACGGACTGCTTGAGAAGCTCAGCCCGCGAAATCTGTTGATTGAGCTCAGCTTCGGTTTCGCGTGAGTCGAGGAATCGTTCGGTGAAACCCGATGTTTCGTAGATCGCTTGCAACTTACCGCCAGCCAGCCCGAGAGCTGCCGTCGCGAAGATTGTACCCAGAATGCGTAGCATCGATCGTTTCCTTAGCTCAAACGCGTTTGATGAGTGCGCTGTTGTGTATCTAGAGGCTGGTGTGGTGGAGTGTAAAAGTGTGCTTAGGTTCTACTGTCATTTGTATCCTAAACGAATCACTAGCCGCATTAGACCATTGGAGGGCAAGAAATTTCTTGCTAGCTTCGCGTGCTTTCGGCTCAACCCCTACCAATGGGTCCAGCGGGGTGGTCGAACGTGGGGAGCTTGCTTTTGATGAGTTTCGTCGCACCGCTCAACTTGGGATAATCAACAGGATGGCGGTCGCACTCTATTTTGCCAATCCTAACATTCTACGGATCCATTCTGCCGCAGGTTCGGCACCGACGCGGCCGCTGCGAGAGCGGATCGCGGCAGGTTCGGTCACAGGAATCAGTGCTGCGGGCAAATATACCTGCTGCATGTTGAGCCGTTTGTCGTCGTGTGGAGTAGCGTCGCTAAGCCTCCACGCCTCTTGAAGGCTCGCTTCGGAATCATCCGGCGCGCCAGCCAGCCATTGCGTGACGGCCAACTGGACTTGCAGACCGACGTCGCTGGGATAGCGCTGGCATGCCTGTTCTGTCCATTCTGCCGCTCGCCGGAGCCAAGGCTCCGAGGGCAAGTTCAGCTCTTGGGCTTTCGCTGCAAGGTCGAGCATCACACTCGCTGAGACTTCCCAATTGCCAAATGGAATAGGGTCTCGCTCGAGCCACTCAGTTAGCTGTTTTTCACTCTTCGGGGCAAACTGTTGGAAAGTCGAAGGGCCGCTGGTCTGAGCCTGCGCCGCCAACGCTTGACCGCGCAAGCCAAGCAACTGAGTGTCGAACGTGTCGGCGGCAATCGCACGCTCGGCCAGCTCAACCTGTTTCGCTACCGTGTCAGCTCGTTGCAATTCAGCTTGAATGCTCCAGATTCGAGTGACCGGCATCCAGGTTTGGAAGATGAAGATTGCGAAGCCCAAGCCGGATGCTACCAAGGGTAAATAGCATAAGCCGGGGCGAAACGGCACGATCGATTGGGCTGCAATTGTGTGATCGCGACCAGCCAAGGCGAGCAAACAGATGAGCGGTAGTGCCAGGCCGCTGGCTTGCCACGATCCGCTTGCCAGCAGGCATACGACTAGCGCCACCGCAGCAGCCTGTACGCCTAAACCGCCCACGGATGCTTTGTTGCCAGATTCTTCGTTACCAGAATCTCTGTTGCCAGGTTCCTTGTTATCAATTTCTATGCTTGTGGCACTGCGAACCAAACCACGCACTAGAGGCAAGAATGCGATCAGCAGCAGTGTGGCCGTCAGCCACGACACGATAGTGGTGAACAAGTCGATCTGTCGAAGCACGATCAGCCCAACAATTAAGAGGCTGCTGCCCAACAAGGCACCTCGAATGCTGCTGGACGCAAGCGGGGATACGCCGCGAGATTCGTTCGCGTTAGTCCCCGGTGTGAATTCTTGTTGATTCGCAGGTAGGAGTTTCCGCAAGAGCCATACACTGATAATTGCTGCAGCAGGAACCGACAGACAAACGGCGATATCTAGGAACCAATTATGCGGATCGGCAATCGTCTCACTCGCTAGCTCCAGCTTGTAAGTTGGGTAATAGGATTGAAAATTACCAAGGCCTACACCGAAGATCCCGTGGTCAGCGATCATCTTCGCGGTCGCGGCCCAATACTCCAGACGAAATCGCAGGCTGTAGAGCGATTCGCTTAGCACCAGCGAGTCGACAGTGAGAAACCACACGAAGCATCCTGCGAAGACAGCAGCAACGACGATGGCTGCTATCTTCAAGCGGCGCAATGTTCCCTCATCAAGCCGCCGAGACAATGACAGGACAAGCCAGTAGGTCATGGCAATTGCTATCGCAACGTAGGCCGTCCGGCTTTTTGTCAGAATCCAAGCAGTCGTTACTAGCACAGACACCAATGCCAACGCAAACTTTGCCGCGTGGTGAGGGGAGTTTCCAACCGTTTTGTTGCCGCCCACTGACGGCGTGCTACCGATCCACACTGCTGTCAGGAGTACAAGGACTGCGCTCAAGAGCGTTGCCAACGAGTTGGCTAAGGCAAAGCTCGCGAATGGTTCACGACTTTCGAGGAATCGATCTTCAAACCGCTTGCGCATCGGAGAACCCGGCGGTGCATCTAAACCGCTGGCTTCAAGCATGGCATCTGGATCTGCTAGGTACGCTGCACGTTCGGCTGGAAACTGCACCCAATTCTGGGCGGCAGCATGGATCGACAACGCGATGCCACCCAGCAAAATTAGCCCCAAGCTGACTTGGCGGGTGGTGTCGCAGCAGAAAAGTCGACGCGCGGAGTAGTAGATACCCGCAATCATCACAAACTGCCAAAAGCCGAGCCAGCCAAGTCGCGGATTGGTCGCCTCGCCAGCCAGCATCGCCCCGAATACTAACCAGATCAACAATCCCAGGGGCAGCAAAGTGTCCAAGGTAGATACTCGGATAGCTTGCCGAGATATCGCACAGTCGATGCCGATGAGGAGCGAGATAAATAATCCCAGCAAAACTTGTGGCAGTGAACTTCCCAGGTAGACACTGGTTGCGTCGCAGGGAACCAGCATGCTCCACGACAGGAGTACTGGAAAAAGAAACGCCGCGATTACTCGAGCGGCTTGCCCAAGTTGCTGCAGGTCGGTCTCGCTGGTCGACTGCTCGGCGGTCTTGCGCGCATTGATCTCACTGTTGCTTGCCGATTTGCGTGACAGCTTCTTCTTCGCTCCCATGGCAGGCTACTCTTGATCCGCCGAAGGGGCTATCGGTCTGTTGTCAGTCTCACCTTCTGCGGTTTTCAGCTCTCCGTTTTTCAGCTGTTCTGGACGGATCGACTCCAGTACGCGGATCAATCCGAGGATCAGGCAAGTACCGCCGATAATCAGTCCAGCACCTACAAAATCAGTCCGTGGGAGAATCAAAGCCGATAACGAACATGTGGCTGTAGCTAAGTATATGGTCAGAACCGCCTGCTTCTTCGAAAGTCCAAGGTCTACCAAGCGGTGTGAGAAATGTCGCTTATCGCCCTCAAACGGACTCCGGCCTTCGCTGAGACGGATGATGATGACGCTAACCATATCGTACAGCGGAATCGCCATAACGATCAGCGGAGCGACCACCGCATGTGGTGTCTTGCCTTGGTATCCTGCATAGGTCGCAAGGAGCGTGGCGACCGCAATCCAGAAACCGATGAAGTAGCTGCCTGCGTCACCCATGAAGATTTTGGCTGGTGGCCAATTGTGCTTTAGAAATCCGAGCAACGCACCTACTAAAACCAACAGCATCGCAGCGACGAAGAACTGCGGTTGACCGTTACTCTGATCCGGGCTCGTTAGTAACATGATTGCCAGCATGAACGTTGAGATCGCAGCCACTCCACCACTCAGACCATCCATGTTGTCGAGCATATTGAACGAGTTGATCAACGCGACGATCCATAGCACGCTCAGAAATGACGTCAGCCATGGTAAATCGATGAAAGCGGTCAGTTGTAGGCCTTGCCAATAGACGCAGAATGACGCGACGCCGAATTCAACACCCAGCCGAACCCACCAGGGAATTCCACGTCGGTCGTCCATGAGTCCCAGAAAAGCAAGCACAGTACCGCAAGCTACAATCACCCAGATCTCGACGATTTTGTGCTGCATGCCGCCTAGGTGCTCGCCAATACCAGCCGGAAGTCTTTCAGCCAAAGCGGGTACGTTTTGGGCGATCAGTACGACTGCAGTTCCAAACGCCAGCGTCCCTACGACTCCGGCCCAGATCCCAAGTCCACCGCCAAGTGGGATGGGTGTCGTGTGAACTTTGCGTTCGCCCGGTGCGTCCATCAGCCCGAGTTTTACTGCAGCACCTCGGACCCAGCCGACAGCCAGCGCACTGATCAGCGCACTGGGTAGCATGGTTGCTAAGAAGATCGCCAGCAGCCCAAGTCCACTCAATCAATTGCTCCTGTGCACGTCATGGATACGCGCGTCGTGTGACCGTATCAATCTGCCGTCTGACAGCGGTAGCTTCAGTAGTCTCTTACCAACTGCCTACGTACCCGAAGATCGCTTCAGGTATTCCCTCGCCGACTCGAAGAACGCGTGAAAATCAGCGCGTTGATAGTCCGGGTACGTCCAGGGCCGGGACTGCCAGCCCTTCAAATAGTACAGACATTCTTCAGCATAAATGCCATCCCGCAAGTAGATTCGGTGTGCGCGGTCTTTCGCACTCGCCAAAACCAGTTTTGTGAGGGTCAGATAGCCTGGATCGATATTTACGGGGCGAATTTCTGGGTAGTTCGCATTGGCCTGATCGCGAAATTCCTTCTCCCAAGCGTTGCTTTCCAATTTGCTACTGGCCAGATCTGCTGGATCGTACGATCCCTCGACCACCAAGAATTGCTTCCGCAGCTCGCTACCCATTTCCGCTGCGTAGTAGCTGGTTTCGGAATGGTCGAACGTCGGGCTCGACAGCGCGATTGCGCCCCATTGTTGCTGGACCCGCTGCCGTACCCAAGCCAGTGCCTCTGGGTAGCGACTGAAAACGGCGACGATCTGTAGAGTAGGCGCGGGAGGTTTGGGGGTCGCCATCGCTGGTTTCTGAACGGCTTTGCGCTGCGCCTTTTTCGGAAGCCTGTCCGAGAAGGACTACGTACCAACGCAGCTAAGAAGTTGGATCACAGCCGCCCCAACACTTCTGCCTAATTGCATCGGCAGGCCATCGAGGTCGTGGAGACTGAGTTACGCGATTAAGAACCTATCCGAAAACCC
>DNPC01000870.1:0-1673 GCA_003501565.1 Planctomycetaceae bacterium
ACTTCTTCATTGCTAAGCCACTCATTGCTCACTCGCACTTGGCCATAAGCGGGCAGGTCAAACGCCATTTGCAGGATGGCTTCTTCGATGGCTGGCTCGACTCGATTCTTGGGCTTCGGCTTCTTGCGACTCACTTCGCGAAGCGCGTCTTCTCCGCCTACATCGTATAGCTCTTTGAAGCGATAGAAGCTGTCTCTGGAGTATCCAAAGACCTTGCACGCTTCGGAGACATTCCCGAGTCTCTCAGCCAGCTTTAGCATGCCGACTTTGTTTTCGATGATCTTTCCGTCCCTAGTTGTCATGATTGACACTCCATGTCAGATCTATTCCTGACTAGTACACCTTAGGCCCGCCCTTCCAGATTCTCAAATACACTTTGCGGAACTGGAGTCTCGTTGGTCCAGCTTTGATCTTGCGAAATTCGGCGCAGATGCTTGTAGTCGTAGAGAACACCTAGTCCAAGGTTACCTTCCGGCTGAACCACATCTAGTGCTTTGAGTGCTTGTTCGATGGCCGCGAACGCTGCGCAGCTTGCTGCACCAAAGCTACCATCAGCCGCATTTCCTGCGGCGGAAGCAGCTTGCGTGGCAGCAAACGCAGCCCATGGGCGTGGGTCGCTTTCGTTCCACGTTCCGCTGCCTGCTTCCCCAGCTGAGCGAGCTGCCGCATGGGCCAGCTTCGCTTGTTCTTTTCCGAACAGTGCACTCCCAGCCAGTTCCTGTGCTATTCGGATCGCGTCGCGAACTGCCGAAATCCCGAAGTTGGTATTCGATGCCTGACTTTCAAAAGCAGCGTATAATCGAAACACTCGTTGAGCGGCCCTCACCGCTAAAGCCACTTGTGCCCAGGCTGGTAGTTCTTCGAGTTCCGACTTTTTCAAGCTCGTCATCGTGGACTCTCGCTCAAGAAATGGGCCTTCGGTTGCGAATATAAGAGCTGCTTCAGGAATTCAACAAATGTATGTACCGCAGAGCATATCTAAGTATCAGAAGTTTACCCCCGTGGTGTTCCCAAGTGCAGTCCGGCGTTTCTTTGATTCAGTACCCTACCATCCCAGCCTGGCGTCTTATCCATACGCTATCGTACACACCTCAACAGCTGGACTATTACCTATGCGCCTTCAGAGAGTAAAATCAACGCACTGCTGGGCCAAGCGGTGAGACAATTCCCGTACGAAACGGTGACTAGTTTTTCTGGTCCAGCAGCTCGAGGTGTTTCACATCCATGTAGATATAGTCAGCGACAACGATGGCTGCATTTGGCTGGTTATACGCCGATTTTTGGAAGTGCTGACTATGCAGCGTGCCACACACGCGAATCCTAGCTCCTTCCTGAATGCCTTTCAGTTTGGCATCCATCCCAATCAAACCACAAGTTTGCCCGTTCGCAAGTCCATCAAGATAGAAACGATAGGCAAACTTCGGGTGTGATTTCAATGTGCCTTCGAGGACGCTCAGGTTGTCCGTTGCACCGCTGCCTAGTCTCTTGGCCACGTTCACGTTTACCGCCTCCCAGGATTCGGGCGACAATCCCTGGTGCCATACAACCACAATAAGCTTGCCTTTGCGGTGAACACGGATGTTTCCATGATGCATATTAACTCGCCATATGGAACGCAATGCCGCCTCACGCCGACTAGCATCGTGGTCAGATGTGGCTTCCAACCCACGAAG
>DNPC01000870.1:1858-5597 GCA_003501565.1 Planctomycetaceae bacterium
CGAAATGGTCTCGACGAAGTCTGCGTCACTAGAGACGTTAGGGTTTCTTGCTAGCACAAAACCCGGGGCGCACGTGCCAAGCCGGCTCGTCAGCCTCTCGAGTTCTTAGTGCGGGGAGCAGCTCACGTCCTTCGAGGACCATAGGTTTCCAAATTCCAGTGTCTTGGCGCTTCCGAGAAACGTCACCGTCCTTAGTCCTGGAATCCGATGGCTCCTGGGAAAGACCAGTAGTTGCGAACATCACAACCGCAGGGCAGGTCGTGATTAGTGTCTTCATGTACTGGGCCATTGGAGTATGAGGATGATCAAGAACTGTTGTTTAAGGAATCTCGATTCTAACACGGCCTTATCGGACATTTGTGGGAATTGGCTGCTGTGCCTTTGCGGCGGCGGTTAGAGAGGCCATCTATTCGAGCGGCACATTGGAAGTCGCGTCGGAGTGACGCACCCAACGGACCTCTTTCTCAGGCAACATGCTCTCCGGAGCGTGACGTCACGCGGTCTACGCGTTGAGGTTCCGTGTTTTAATCGCTTTTTTCAGTTTTCTGACCGAAGAAATCTGCTGCCGAGGGAGTAACTCTACGAAGACATCCGGTTCGAAGTCAATCTATTGGGGTACCCTCATGTTGCGTCTTGGTTTACTCGTCGCCTTCTTGCTCGCTCAGTCTACGGTGCACGCCGCCCGGTCGATTGGCAAACTACCGTGCGAACAACAGAAGAAAACTGACCTACGAGAGGCGACCGAGAAAAAGGTAAGGGGCATTCAATTTGATGAGCGTTCTTTGCCTGAAAAGATGTCTAAGGTTGCGACACGCCTGCTGACCGAACAGCGTCTGCCTGGGCTAGTGGTTGTGGTCGTTCGCGGCGGAAGGACGATATACGAGCAAGGCTTTGGCTACGCCAATGTGGATTCGAAGAAAGCCGTCGAAGCCGAAGAAACGATTTTTCGCGTCGGCTCGATCTCAAAGGCACTTACGCTGCTGACGCTGACTCGGCAAATAGATCTAGGCAGCGTACAACGCTCTGCTCCAGTAGAGCAGTGGATCAAGTCCTTTTCCAATCCAGGCGGTGTTCAGGCACCGTTGACCATCGATCACTTGCTCACCCATACCGGTGGTCTGGATCAAATCGGCGTGAATCGGCAGATCAGGCAGACGCACTTAGCACTTGAGGATAGACGGAAGTTACGTGGCCGCCTTGAAGACTTCTTGACCGCTAATAATCTACGGCGAGTAAACCGCCCTGGTATAACGTATCGATACGACACATATGGCACAACGCTAGCAGGTCACATTCTTGGCAAGGTTGTAGGCACGGACTACGCCCGCGCGATGCAAAGAGAGATGTTTGATGTGCTAGGCATGACCAGTACTTCCGTCGAAACGCAATCGGAGAACATTGAACGTCTAGCGACCGGATACATTATCGCCGATGGCGAGTATCAACCGCGACCCTATGAATTCTACCGCACGACTCCTGCGTCCTCGATCGACGCAACAGCAAGTGATATAGCTCGCTTACTGGAAGCTCTCACGAGCGACGGAGCCAATGCGTCAGGGCGGTTGCTTTCTAAGGATATGCTTGCGCGAGTTTACTCGCCGCACTTTCGGGTCCATCCGGACTTCTGCGGAGTATCCCATGGCCTGTTCGAATCCTGGACATCCGAAGATGGAACCGCCGACGTACACATGCGTTCACTCGGTCACGGCGGATCGATGGATGGCTACCGCGCGGCGTTAACACTGATTCCGTCACAAAAGATCGGCGTCTTCGTGGCGACTAATCGTTCGCCCAGCGACAGTGGAGGTGTCGTTGATTTCCGCCCGCTTGTGGACGTCGTACTCAACAGCTTTTCGGGAGCGGCTCAGAAGCAGGCATTTGAAGTTCCGCAACCATCTACGGAATGCCTATCGGAGTATGCGGGCGAGTATTTCTATGGCATGTACTGTCATTCGATGACGGCCGCGGATCAAGGGCAAGGTGCGTGGCTGCGACCTCCAGCCATCGCGGTGTCGCATGAGTCCGGTGGTCTGCGTGTGGGCGACGAAATGTACGTGCAACGCGGTGAAGACTTGTTTGTCGAAGCAACTGGACGACGAATGCTGCATTTCTCACGTGGTGAAGACGGAAAACCTACGTCGTTCACCTATTCAACCAGCCCAGATACTTTCGAACGAGCAAATGAAGGGTACCGCGAGTTCCCTTCCCTGGCCCAGAGGATTTACGAGCTTGCCGGAGATGGGAAACTAGACGAGGCCATGAGGCTATTCAAAAAAGAACGCGGTCAGGCCAGCTTTTACCTTCGTGAAGCGGAGATTAACAACGCAGGTTATGCACTGCTTCGTGCAGGCCGCACAACGGCCGCGATCGCCACATTTCGGATCAACACGGAGGTCTTTTCACGTTCCTGGAATGCACACGACAGTTTGGGCGAGGCTCTGGCTGAGGCTGGTAAGATCCAAGAAGCTCGAGCAAGTTATACTCAGAGTATCCACCTGAATCCGAACAACGCAGCCGGCAAGCAACGACTTCAAGAACTCTCAAAATAGCCGTTTTTATCGTGCCTGACTTACCCCAAACCCGACAGAGTCTGCTCATTCGCTTAGCTGCTCAAAGCCAAGATGCGTGGGTCGACTTTGTGCAGATTTACGAACAGTCTTTGCTCGCCTTCGCACGCAGCAAAGGCCTGCAACATGCAGATGCACTTGATCTGTCGCAGCAAGTGATGCAAGCACTTGACGAGAAGCTGCCTATCTGGAAACTCGGCCAACAGAACGGTTCTTTTCGCGGTTGGCTTTTTCGAGTTGCTCGCAATATCGCCGTTGATAAAACAGTCGCTCGCGTCCGTGCTCCGATGAACGGCTTAACGGCTATCGAAGAACAAGTGGACGTGAGATCCGACGAGTCTGATGAACAAGACTTCGATTTGGAGTTCGCTAACGAGACGCTGGCCTGGGCACTCACGCATGCTCAACCGCAGTTCTCCGAGATTACCTGGCGAGCGTTCGAGATGACCGCGATCAATAACATGAAGCCTGCAGACGTCGCGAGGCAGCTGGAAATTTCGGCCGGCAAAGTTTACGCCGCCAAGTTTCGAGTAATCGCCAAACTGCAAAAGTTGGTCACCGGTTTTCGTGAATCATGCGAGCTGCCAACGTTGGGCAAGTTGAACGACAATCGCGCTGTGAATTCAGACTTGGGAGGTACACGATGAGTTTGCAAGCTTGCCTGAAACCAGAGGCCATTCTCGAGTGGCTTGACGATTCGTTACCACCTGAAATTGAGAGTCAGTTCACCGAGCACCTCGAATTCTGTTCCGACTGCCGCAATAAAGTCGAGCGACTTGCCGTCAACGATCAGCCACTCGGCGACTTTGAACGCCAGCTACAACGCTTGCCTCGTTCCTCGCTCACCGTAGACGCTCAAGCCGACTACTGGAACACAAGTGGCTACGTCGACAAAGCTCTACAGCTCCTTGGACCAACTGATGACCCAGCAATGCTTGGTCGACTTGGACGGTTTGAGGTATCAGGGGTCATCGGTAGCGGAGCCACCAGTTTCGTTTACAAAGCACTCGACACGTCGCTCAACCGCACCGTGGCACTAAAACTTCTAACTCCTGCATTATCAAACCTAGCCGCATCGAGAAAGCGCTTTCAACGCGAGGGACGAGCAATTGCTTCGGTCCGCGATCCGCACGTAGTCGACGTGGATGGAGTCGAATCGCACCAAGACTTAC
>DNPC01000830.1:0-7562 GCA_003501565.1 Planctomycetaceae bacterium
GCTCTATCGCGGAATCCCGACCCCCCAAATTACCAGGCGCAACCCTCCACTTCGGCAAGGGTCGTGAATTCGGGGTGTGTTGAAACCCGCAAAACTCCCGAATTCCCAAGAAACCGCTGCCATTTCTCAAGTGCATCCTAGGTTATCAGTGTCCCTTTGAACCTGACCACGCGTTAGATGGTCAGTGCACAAGCCCCTAGAGACCTGTTTTTTACGAGGAACATTTGATGAACCGTCGCCTTTCGAAGACCAAGCGTCGTGGTGGATTTTCTCTTCTCGAGTTGTTGGCTGTAGTCACAATCTTGGGTGTTATCGCGGCAGTTGTTGTGCCGCGGATTTCCACTTCGAAAGCGGGTGCACAAGCGGAAGTCAACAAGCAGAACATCGCAGAGATCAACAGCGCTGTCGAACGCTGGTACTTCGACAACGGTACCTGGCCCAAGGATGATCTGACCGACATTGGTACAAACCCCAACTACTTTCCTGACGGCCTACCAAAGAACCCAGTTGATGGTTCTGCGTACGCCCTCGACGCGGCTACCCATCGCGTCAAGAAGTAGGTAGTGACAGCCGGAACATATATGCCGGCAACAAGGTGAGCCCGACAGATTAACGTCGGGCCACTCTTTTGCCGTCCGCGCCTTTGGGATCGAAACTGAACAGTTTTGGTTTTGACAACTCGTTGAACTGACTCGAGTGCTCTTTGTCGGTCTATCCAGCTATGTCTAAATCCCCACGAACAAATCGTTTAGCTATGAGTCTGCTCGAGCTGTTAGCGGTCGTGGGGATCATGGGCGTGCTAAGCGCCACCGTGGCAGCAAGGTACGGACGCGATGTACTTGGCAACATTGGTGTCCGCGGCCAAGCGAGAAAGCTTTCGCTTGGTCTCGTAGAGGCCCAGCGACTGGCTGTAAGAAGTGGGCGTTTGCACGGAGTGCAATTCGCGGGATCGCTGGGAGATGCATCGAGCTGGTCTGTTGTTGCAGTCGGCGATACAGGTGACCGTACAGTCGTAGATGGTCCATTCCTGTTGTCGGACGACTACCAATTAACAACCAACGCTTCGGAGATTCTCTTTGACTTCGAGGGAAACGCTACCAAAGCCGTGTCGATCAGCCTCGTCGGTCCGAATCAAACGTGGACCGTCGATACGCTAACGCTCTCTGGACTCATTGATTGTAAAAAGAGCGGTTCATGAGCATGGATACAAGACAACTCTGTGCTCGTCGGTCAACCCGTAGAGCACAAACGATGCTGGAGCTAATCGCCGCATCGACCATCGTAGCGATCGCACTCGTGCCAGCGCTTCGGCTCATGCGCGGAAACTTGCTAAACCTTGAGAACCTTGAAATAAACGAGCAGCTAGTCGCGCTGTGCACCAGCAAGCTGGAAGCAGAGCTTGCAACAACGAGTGCATCGTGGGATTTGGCGTCCCATTCGGGCATGATTGGTCCTGAATTTCCGGGAATACGCTATCGAATCGATAAATCTGACTCAGCTTCCGCTGGTGGGATTCCTGGTCAGCTAGCCGTTGTGGATGTCATTGTTTGGCACGATGCCGATGGCGGAAACGATCTGGATAGTGGTGAATCCAGCGCGCGACTTTCGACGAAACTGGCCAAGGTGATCTCTTATGAATACGAAGCAACGGTGCACTAGTCGTTCTGCTCGCGCTAAGCGGAGCGGTTTGACGCTCTTGGAGTTGATCATCGCCAGTGCGATGATTGCGGTTGTTATGACCAGTGTGTCACTTGTTTTGCGAACGGCTCGAACTTCATGGGAAGCAAGTGATGGTGACTACAGCGCGATGCACCACGCGATGACAGTTGCACGGCACTTCGTCCGTCAATGTCGAGAGGGCCGCATGGTGCATCATATTGGCTCTGCCGGTGAAAGTGTCACCGTACAAACGTCCAACGGCGAGATTCTGAGATGGGAGTACGAAGCCAGTAGTTCAAGCGTTTCGCTCGTTTACCTCCAGCCAACGATCACCGTTCCGCTTGGAACGACCATTCCGGTAAGTGCCATGAATGTGGTCGACAGAGTGCCTCTCGCTTACCAAATAAGTGACTTATCCTTTGTTGGCTATGAAGCGGATGGGGTAACGACGACCAGCACGCCGGAAGATATGCAATTGCTCGAAATCCGATTATCCGTCCCAACACCATCCAAAAGCGATCCAACGACTGCATTCAGCTCGCAGGTTTGGATTCGATCATGGTAGTCCACAGCGAGAGGTCTCAGATGCGACTGAAAAACCGTAAGGGCGCGGCGCTGATGTTTGCGATTTTCGTAATGACAATCGCTTCAGTGCTCGTGGTGAGTATGGCCGACACGCAAATGTTGCGTTATGCGGCATTAAGAAATACGCGCGATTGGGATGGTGCCCGCTACTTGGCCGAAGCTGGCTTGCATCACGCGCTCTGCCAACTAGAGGCTGACATCGACTGGCGCGGGGGTGTCCCGGTAACTGAATTTCCAGCTGGCAGTGGCGAAACGTATTCGGCCAGCGTGTCAAACGGAGCTGACGGAACAGTCGAAGTCACAGCTGTAGGTGTTGCCGGTAGCTTCATAAGGACGTTGCGGGCCACCGTAAAACACGGTGGCTAGGCAATTCAAACCTGGCTATCGGGACGAAACAGATTTATGAACGCTAAAGTTGTCGAAGTGATTGACGCAATCATGCAGGAAAAAGAAGAACTTGAAGAGCATTCAGCCAGCGATCGTGACTTGCTGGGCGCCTCCAGTGCAACCCTAACGCTCACCGAACGGCGCAAATCCGTGCGGCGGGTGTTCTTTGACCGGCGTCAAAACTCCAAAACGCGGTTGGGCCTGGAAATCACGCAAGATGGCGTGACTTTGGCAATTGCGCGAAGCACGGCGGAAGGGATCTCCCTAAAGACTGACTACATTGCGTTTGAGCAAGAACTCCCAGATTCGCCATGCGAATTGAGTTTGGACTCAAATAAAGCTGCGCTGACGACGGCTATCTCGGAATTGGTTGAACGCCACCGGATCAGTGGCCAACCGGTTAAGGTCGCATTGGGTGGAAGTCCCTGTGTAACGCGCGTGGCTTTCGGCGAGAATAACTCTGTTGATGCTGATATTGAGGAAACTCGCCAGCGAGCGGAGCGTTACCTTTCGCTTGGTCGTGGGGACAAGATTTCGGCTTACGCGGAACG
This sequence comes from Planctomycetaceae bacterium, assembly GCA_003501565.1. GTDB lineage: Bacteria > Planctomycetota > Planctomycetia > Pirellulales > Pirellulaceae > Aureliella. The sequence goes on from DNPC01000830.1 coordinate 3,183, forward strand.
GAAGATCGACGCCAAACGCAAACGCGCTTGGCTAACGGTTGCCCACGGTGAAGTTGTCAATTCGATCGCCACGGCCGTTGAATCTGCAGGGTTGCGACTGGCCGGGATTGAACACAGTCTAGTGACACTATGCTGGGCCGTTGGCGAACAAGGGTTTGATGCTAACGAACCCGTGTTGGTGCTCCGACAACAAACAGGTCGACCAGCAATTGCGGTTTCGTACCAAGGTGAGTTGATCCTTGACTACCGGCCGTCGAGGCTGACCCTGGAGCAGCTCCCAAGTGATGAATCGCCGATCGTACATATTCTTTCTCAGCATATCAAATGCCTGCGGCGCTATCTCGCTCCCCAGGTACCTCGTACGGCGGGTCAATTGACAAAGGTTTATTGCGTTGGCGGCGACGTGGCCTTTGAAGCCTCACGAGAGGAACTTGCCGAGTACGGGTTGGAGCTGGTTGAACTTTCGCTGGATGCGCAATTCCAGGACGTTGATGATGTTACGGAGCGAGAGCGATCTGAGAGTTTGCCAGCTGCATGCATCGCTCGGGAAGCATTTGATAGTGAACGCCAGGCGACGAATCTGGCTGACTCTTTAAAGCAGCATGCTCGCATTTCCGCGAAAACATTGACTCAAACTTTTTGGCCATTGGCAGCAACAATCCTGTTGCTGATCGGAGCCCAAGTTTGGTCGATGAATGTATCAGCGCAAATCACGGAAGTTGCCGCAAAACTGGACGCTACTTTTCCATTACGAACGGAGTTCGAGCGTGTCCGTCGCGACCTAGCCAAACTGGAAAATGATCGCCGAGATTTCGACGGGCTTCTCACAGCCACTCCTCCGAAACAATTCAATCATCTGGTTAAGTTTGCAGGCCGCGCGCTACCCGAAGGGGCTTGGCTTCGATCAATCCGTGCACAGAGCGATTCGTCAGTCCATTTGAGCGGTGCGAGCTTCTCCGAAGACGGGATTTATGAATATCTAGCTGCGCTGCGTGCAAGCAAGTTGTTTACGCATGTGACCCTTGAGGGAACGAGCAGCACGCGGTTGCGGAGCGGTCCCGCGGTGGAATTCGAGATCACGACGGTGGCGGACAAGCAGGTGCGTGATGCTGGCAATAGCGTTGCAAATTCGATAAATCCATTGCAGTTACCCCATCTTTAAAGACTAAAAACGCTCTTGTGGGGTATCAAACCCCCCGGGGCGGCAAGCTATACCGATTAGCCGCTGTTTGGCGGAACACTGGACTTCAACGAAAACGCGACAAACCATGCCTGAATCACCTTTGCAACAGCTACTGGACCACCCGAACCGAAAATGGATTGTAGGCGGTGCATCGGTATTGCTGGCTTTAGTGGTCGGCGTGCCGATTTGTGATTCCATTGTTGCATCCATTGGGGAGCTGGACACGCGGACACAGGAATTGCTTGACGCTACTCGAAGCGTTGCGAACTGCAACGTGGCCAAAGAACGTTTGGAGGCCCTTAAGGGAATACTGGCCGAGTATCCAGACGGAATTGATGAAGAGGCAGCAGCTGAGCTTCGTGAGAGCGCTGTTCGGCTAACGCGAGATAGCGGCTGTCGACTCGTCAAAATCAACTTGGCCGATGCGTACCAATTCGCTTGGAAGCGTGGTACCAATCCGATCGAGCCTGCGGAAGTAGGAACGGATGAAGCTGACGTTCGAAAACTCGAACAACGAAAATTGACACTTATCGCTGAGGGGAATCTACAAGAAGTCGACCACTTGGTCGGCATGCTGAGAAACCTACATCGTCTCGCGCTGCCCACGCAGATGACCGTTCGCAAAGGGAACGCGAGCGGAGAAGCACTGGAGCTTGAGTTTGAAATGACTCTGCTCCAACTGATGCCCCAATAGCACAAAGACGAATCGTCGAGTCCGCAAGACTGCATCACGGCCGTTGCTCCGGCTGCAGCCCTGCGACACGACAATCGCATCATCCAGGGAGGGGTGTATGCTCAAGATAAATCTACGATGGATTGTACTGTTCTTAGTCGCTTGTTGTTGGATTAGTCCGGCACATGGTCAGGTGGCGGGATTACCCGCACCGAGCGGGAAACCCGCTCAGGTTTCTACACTTCTTAAGCGGCAGATCAGCATAGATCTGCGCGATGCGACGCTGCTTGAATCACTGTTCATGATTCGTGATCTCACCGGCCTGAATATCGTCGTCGGGAATGAGATTCAAGGCACGGTGAACGCTTCTTTTTCGTCTACTTCCGTTGATCAAATACTCGATACACTGCTAATCCCGCGTGGATACAGCTATCGAATTGTCAGCGGTAGTGTGGCAGTACTTCCATTGGATGTGATCGGAGACAAGCTCCCAAACTTTGAGACCCGAGTTGTCACTCTCGAGCACTCGCAAGTAGCTGAATTGCAACCGCTCGTTCAGGGCCTTCTGTCACCGGAGGGTCGCGCACATGCTGTTGCGTCGAGCAACTCGTTGCTAATCATGGATTACGCAGATCGAGTCCAGACGGTGACAATTCAATTGAACTCGCTGGAGCAAGCGGCTGCCAAACGAGCTGCAATGGCTAGTATGTCAACGATGGGCGTAGTGCCCGACGGACGTTCGAATGTAGGCGGCCAGCTCGGACTCGCGGGTGCGGCGCAGAACGATATACGTATGCAGCTAGCTTCGCAGATTTCAGTCGACGTGTTCCAGCCGCAGTACGTTCCGGCCGATGAGTTGCTAACTGCAGTGACACCACTGCTCAGTCAAGCTGGACGTATCTCGGCACTCCCGAATGAAAACAAGCTGGTCTTCACGGATCTAGGGCTCAACATGACTCAGATTCGTGAAGCCCTGCAGAAGTTGGATGTTCCCCGAGCGCAGGTGCGTATTTGGGCTTTGATCTATGACGCAGGTTTGGAAGACTTGTCTGCTTGCGGAGTGAACTTTTCATCTGGCGTCAATGGATCGGCGGTAGCAGCGAGTGGATCTCCAGCCCACCAGATCATGATGGACGCTGTTACTGCACCAGTGACAGGGCCAACAAACGGTGTGCTGCAGTTTTCAACGATCAACCGGTTGGGGTCTATGACCAGTGTCATCCAGGCCCTGGATACCAGCGACGATTCACGGTTGTTGGCCGATCCCAACGTCGTCGTCATGAATCACGAGGAAGCACAGATTCAGATCGTTACAGAGGTTCCGTATCAAGTACTCACTCAAGGGATCGAGGGCGGAACGATTGGTACGACTGAATTTCGCGAGGCTGGTGTGACGCTGAATGTGACACCCCACATCTCGGCTGACAGTACCATCGCAATGCAGGTCAACCCAGAATTCAGTTTGTTGACCGGCTTTACCGAAGGTGACAACGCACCAATTATTGACCGACGTGAAACGCAAACCACTGTACGCATCGGACATTTGCAGACGTTGGTGCTCGGCGGACTGCGTCAACGTTCTCGGATCGTGGAAAAGGCAGGTATTCCAGGACTTCGTAAACTCCCGTACTTGGGAACGCTATTTAGGTACAACCGGAGCACCGCCCGTGAGAGCGAGCTGGTAGTGTTCATCACTCCCGAAATTCTCACGCCGGACTATATCGGTACCGGCCGCGAACTTTGTATCGCAGAGAAAATTGCGATGGAGGCAGATTTGACGCCGACTGACCCGATTCCATTTGGAATGGACGTTTTGATGGCAGAGAAGAAAGCCGAAGCCGACGCGATCAATACCCTGCCCCACAAACGACATTGCAATACTCCAGGCGGTAATTGCAGTTCATCCATGCCAATGATGCAGCAGCCTGTCGGTATGATCGGAGGCTACGACGCGCGTCACTAGAAGATCATTGCCAGCACACGCTGAGTTGCACAACGCAATTCTGCGTGGTAGTTTGGCTGCTGGCAAGTCTCTCGTTTGTGCGTGTAAACTTGATGAAGAGTTCCACTGAGAATCCGTATTGGGCACCGGAAGCAGTAACAGCTGTAGAACCGATACTCCAAGCGGATGCCAGGCGGGCAATCGATCGTCCGGCCAGTATTCTGATGGCGCTTTCAACACTCAATGCGCTTTTATACGCTGTGTTCTTTTCGATTAACTTCGTGGCCTGGGTCAATACGCAGGAACACGATCGGCGTGTCAACGCAGCGGTCTTTGGGATTCTGTTGTCGATTCATATTTTCAGTAGCGTAAGTTTTGCGCGCGTCCGTGGGTGCAAAGGGTACTACCGTGGCTTGGTCTGCGCCGCGCTTGCAACAATCCCTGGGATCTCAAGCTGTATCGTCGTTGCAATTCCGTTCGGAATCTGGCTAACCTCTGTACTACTGCGGCCGGGAATGTACGCTGCGTTTAATCACACTTCTTCAGAGTCCATTACAGCTTCAGAGTCCATTACTGATTCAG
>DNPC01000830.1:7669-16980 GCA_003501565.1 Planctomycetaceae bacterium
GATTCAGAGTCCATTACTGATTCGGAGTCCATTACTGATTCGGAGTCATAGTGTAGTGCCAGATGTCGCTACCTTATCCCGAACTCTGAGCCGATAAATCAAGGAATGTCGATGCCTTCACCTGATTTCGCAATCCCGTCCATCTGGCAACTTCCCGATGAATTCCGTCGTAGGTTAGGTACGACTGTGGGACGTCAAAGACTGATGGTGCATGAAGAACAACTATTGCTGGTTGCTCACGATGTGCCCGAGGCAAGTGAGCGACGGCGCCGTGGACTGTTGTTCTGGAGAGATGCAGATAAGCAATGGCACGCTAGCAACGGCGATCCCGGTGAGGTCGCACTTTCGATTTTGGTTGAGAAGTACTCCAAGAGGCTGGAGCAGTTTGATGCAGCGGAGGTAGCAGCGCTGAAATCTACGGAGTACCTTCCTTTGTTGGAAGGGCTTACCCCCTTGGGGCGGAGTGCACGTAATTTGTATGAGCTATTGGCTGAGGCAAGGCGTGCAGTTCCAGATTGCCGCGAGCTGATCGATGCTCGGGATGCTGCCTACGAAATGTCCCGGAATGCTGAGCTGTTGTATCAAGACGCCAAGAACGCGATGGACATCGCGATTATTCGGCAGGCTGAGGAACAAGCCAAGAGCAGCGAACAGATGAGTGTGGCTTCCCACAGGCTCAACTTGATGGCTGCTATATTTTTTCCGCTGGCAACATTGGGCGGGATCTTTGGAACAACCTTGACTGATGGATGGAGTTGGTCTCAGACTGCGGCGCCCTTCATTCTATTCTTGATAGTCGGGCTGATCAGCGGAGCGATCCTTGTTGGCTTTGTCGGAAAGAAAGCGTAGCCGGGTTGATTTGACTCAGTGGAATTTCCACGGAGAGTGGAATACGCAAACGCTTGTGCCGGTCTCAAACACTGCAGTCGTTCAGTGCGAGGGTGGCAAGCGTGAAGAATCGAAATCCGGACGCAGAAAATCCAGATGCTGAAAAATCTGGTCACGATCAATCCGGCGGCAAGCAGCAATCTACAGCGACAAAGAGGCGGCGGTCGTTTTTTTCGGTCCCGGCGTGGATCCGTGTGCCCTTCGTATTTGGCATGCGGCTGTTTGCACTCTATATGCCTATTCTGTTGTTGGGGCTTATTCCTGTTAACAACGACTTTACGCAATCCAAGGCTGATGACGCCGTTGAAATCTACTTGGTTTCAAACGCCGTGCACTCAGATATCCTCGTTCCCGTTGCTGACCCTACCATGGACTGGAGAGAGCTCTTCCCGGCCTCAGATTTCCCGGGGCCGACCGGCGATGCGCCCCATGTAGCGATCGGTTGGGGGGATAAAGGTTTTTATCTACATACACCAACGTGGGCCGAACTAAAGTTGTCGACCGCGCTCAATGCGCTGTTCGTTCCCAGCGATTGTTGTGTCCATGTTCAGTTCACGTACGCAAGCTACTATCCCAAACGCAAGGCTGTGAAGATCTCGCGCGATCAGTATCGGCAGCTTGTGCAGTATATTCTTGGTAGCCTAACCGATCGTGACGAACCGGCGAAGATTGGAGGATACCACTACGGAAGAACGGATGCATTCTATGAAGCAAAGGGGAATTACCACGCGCTCAATACTTGCAATAGTTGGGTTGGGCGTGGTCTGAAGCAAATCGGTGTTCGAACGCCTTGGCTCGCTCCCCTGCCCGGTACGCCGGCGATGTATCTCCCTGGGAAGTAGCTAGTTTTCTTTGCTAGGCTTTGGAGTCTGCCGGTCAAGCTCAGCCTTTTCAATACGCGCCGCATACTCAGGGCGTGTCCTCCAGGCGTCAAGGAAACTCTCGTAACGAGGGTGCGTCATCCAGAATGAAGGCTGAGGGTTTTCATCTAGCAGCTTGCCTCCCGGATAGTCTAGACCCGCGATACTGCGTTTGACCGATGAAGTGAAGGCCTGTGCTATTCCCAACAACCGGGCTTTATGGGCGGTGGCGACGTCTGCTAGATTGTTTTGCTCAGCTTCATCTACAGATAAGTCGTACATCTCGATTCGCCGTTGTTTGCCTTGGAAGTCAATCAGCTTCATGTTGTTGTCAATAACGGCGGTGTGACCTTGGTAACGGAAACACAACGGGCTGGGCCTCAGACTCTCGAGGCCTTTGATCGCAGGCACCAGGCTGATACCGTCTTGAGGGCTAGTGAGACTATCTGTCGGTAACCCTAACAGCGAACAGATCGTTGGGCAAATATCGACAACCCCCGCTGGATAGTTGCGTAGGCGATTGGCTTGGAACTTCGCCGGCCAATGGAGAATGCCTGGGACACGCAACCCACCTTCGTACAATGTGCCCTTCAAGCCGCGAAGTGGCCCGACGGTGCCTGGGGTGATGCGTCCAAGCCCGCCGTTATCGCTACAAAACCAGATCAGCGTATCTTCAGTGATCTCGAGTCTATTCAAGGCTGCTTGGAGCTGGCCGATACTTCGATCCATCGCCGTCAGCTCACCGTAGTGTTGGCGACTACGCTCATCAAGGTCGGCAAATTTTTCGGCGTCTGCAGGTAACGCAATGAACGGATCGTGAGGCGTGCCGTACCAAACGACAGTGAAACTCGGACGCTCAAGTGCACAGGCTGCTTCAATGAAGTTGATTGCCTGTCCAACGATCACTTCGGAGGAATCACCCTGGTATTCTTCTTGGAGCCCCATCCGGCCAAGAATTGGATCTTTGTCGAAAAAGTTGGTCACGCTCAGCCACGCTTCAAACCCAAACTTGCCGGGATGGTGGCTGTCATTACTCAGTACCGGAACACCAGGGCCACGAAGTCCGTTTAGATGCCACTTACCAAAATGACCAGTTACGTAGCCGAATCGTTGGAGCAATCTTGCTAATGTCTGCTCCTGAAGGCGAAGGGCATGTCCATGCGAAGGTACACCGCAACGATTGTGATTTCGGCCAGTCAAGACGCTAGCACGAGTTGGCGAACAGACTGGGCCACCGGCGTAAAACCGGTCGAAACGCACTCCTGCGTCGGCCAATTTATCGAGGTTGGGAGTTTTTAATCGCGGATGTCCGTTGTAGCTAGTTTCGCCCCAGCCTTGATCATCCGTCATGACAAGAATGATGTGTGGCCGCTCGTTTTCGAGTCTAGTGCTTTCAGCTGCTATAGTCCTGTTGCTCAGAGTATAGGTAGTCAGTGCTGCAAGTGTGGTTGCCGCGACGAACAAACGCTGGGGGCCAATTTTCAAGGAACTCTGGTTCATCTAAGTACTCGAGTCTGCGAGTGTCGCGGCGAAACAGGGGATGGTACTGGTACGGAACATTCTATCAACACTCTCAATCGAGATGCCCTGAATCGTCTCCGAAGCCGTGCAGAGGTCTAGATGAGTCCGATTGTGTGGATTGGGCAAGTTGTGTTGGAAGCACGCTCGGTAGACTCTCATTTCTGACCTTTGCACAATCGCACACTCGCATTGAGTCATGGTGTTCTGGCATGACAAAAACCAACGGATTGCGCCCATGTTAAGCCCGCTTTGCGACACGGGCCGATTTAGACACGCTGATTTTCCTGTCCTATGTTTTGAGGCTGCAACGGGGCGGCAGACGCGGGGTGGGAAATGATGCACGCAATGCAACGGACAGAGATTCTACATATCGAGGATGACGACCTCGACGCGCTGGCGATGTCACGCATGTTGGCAAATTCGCCAGGCAACTACGAACTGGCGCACGCAAAGTGTTTGGCGGAAGCGTTGGAGATGGGCCGTGCCAACAAATATCGCGTATATATTGTCGACTACCATCTGCCAGATGCCAACGGTCGGCAAGCGATTGAGAAGCTGGTGGCGGAATTCCCAGATTCAGTGATCATTTCTCACTCCGGTAGCCTGGATGAGGCGTTACACCTAGAGGCGATCCAATACGGTGCAGTTGACTATTTGTGTAAACGCGATCTCAATCCTGAGACGATTCATCGATGCATTCAGCAAAATTTGCTCAGGCTAGCGCAGGCGGAGCGAATCCAGGAACTGCTTCGATGCGTTAACGAACAACACGCTGAGGTCGAGAAACAGGCAGCACAACTTCGCGAACAAAATCGTCGACTTGAGAGGCTAAACGATACGTCTCGGAAGTTCGTCAATAACGTATCCCACGAGTTCCGAACACCTCTTTGCGTTATTAAGCAATACTCGAGCCTAATCGGCGATCAGGTTGTAGGTTCTGTCAATCCACAGCAACAGAAGCTACTCCGCACCATTGAAGATCGCGTCGATGACTTGAACAACATGGTGGATGACATGTTGGATGTGAGTCGAATCGAGTCTGGTATGCTCGCAGCCCACCGCGACCGAACTGAGATCGAGAACATCTTTGTCCGAGTACTTCCACCCCTTCGTCAGCGAGCTCATCTGCGCGGCGTAGAGATTACCGAGACAATCGACGAAGGACTTCCCCAGATCTTCTGCGATGCTGAGAAGGCGTCACGGACTCTAATCAATTTAGTCAGCAACGCTATAAAATTCTCGCCTAATGGCTCTGTCGTGCGTGTACGTGCAGCGGTTAATGAGGAATCTCGAGATGTTGTGGTCAGTGTTGAAGATGAAGGCATCGGTATTCCGGAAGTGGATTTCCAAGCGTTGTTTCAGCGTTTCCGGCAAGGCGAGCAGGGAACGGCCAGTTCAACAAAAGGCTTTGGTCTTGGGTTGCATATCGCCCGTGAATTGGCCGAACTGAACCTCGGTGAGTTGGGATTGGCTAGTGAAGTTGGTGTAGGAAGCCGGTTTTGGTTTACGCTGCCCGCAGCGGACAACTGGGAAATCGCCAAGCGTTTCCTACTACGGATCCAAGATCGGTCCGGCCATTGGGTGCAGCTTATCTCACTGAGGCTTTCCGCAGAACAGGACCAGGAAGTTATAGGCTATTCAGATGAGGTTCACGTTTTTCTGAACCAGAATTTGCGGCGGCACGAAGCGCTACTTTCTACCGGTGAAGGCCAGTGGTTGATGCTACTCGCCGAGAATGAAAGTTTCGCTAGCTTCACCGAGCGGTTCATGCGGCAATACGACGCGCACAACCGCAATCGCCCTCAAGGTGACCTGCCCCAATTGCTCGTGGCCGATCGCGGATGCTACTCGTTCGCGACCCAACAATCAACACTTAAAGACGTTATCGCCAATGACTCGCAAAGTGCTCCCCCTAGTGACGCTTGGTTGCCCGTTGGGCTGTCCAGCATTTCGGTAATGGAGCGGCGAGATACACCTGTGGAAAGATAGCAAATGAGTAAGCTAATCGTAGTTGTAGAAGATGATGAAGCCATTCGGTTTGCACTAATGATGCGAATCTGTGCGGCGGGTTACCGAGTTGAAACAGCTGTCGACGGGGCCGAAGCCCTAGAGATAATTCAACAGCACCTACCTGACTTGGTAGTAATGGACATTCGAATGCCGCGCGTTGATGGTCTAACCGCGTTGCACATTCTTGCTGGCGATGATGCAACTCGCGATATTCCAGTTGTTATGGTCTCGGCAAGTGCGGAAGATCAGGACTCTGCATTGGAGGCCGGGGCAAAGTATTTTTTGCGTAAGCCGTTTGAGACCGATTCGCTGCTGGCAGCCATCGAATGTGCAACAGGCGGAGTTGATTCTCGAAAGCAGGGGAACATCAAATAACCGTCAATCGTCGACTCTTGATCGAATGTAGGGTAGACGCACCTGCAGGAGACGCGAGCCGATCAAACAGACGATCTAGCAAACAATCGTAGTTGCCCTTGATTGTATATCCGTCTACGTCACGACGCTGTGCGGGCTTTGGCGCCGAACAGGCAAGCAGAGAACGCCGAAGCACGCATTGCGGAAGATCTCGTAGACCCTACGAATACAATTCCATCAGAACGGCAGTACATCCATGACCACCAACACCACCACTGAGACTCTTAAAAAACCAGCTCACACGTCGACCAGACGTTGGAAGGGCCGATCGATTTGCCAGCACACGACCCGTCCCGCGTTAAACGCCCTGAAATCCAGTGCGCAGGACGTAAAGCCATGGATTCTCAGCATTGACGACGACGAAGACTTCTCCGGTGCGCTAAAGCTACGACTACAGACGCAAGGTTATGATGTTGTTCGAGCCTTCGCCGTTGACACTGGATATCAGTTTGCGTTTGACTTTGAACCGGCGGCGATACTCCTCGATTTGAACTTGCCGACGGGAAGTGGCGAAGAATTACTCTCGCAGCTGCGATATCACCCAGAAACAGCACACATTCCGATCCTAGTCGTAACCGGCATGAATGAGCCGGGACTCGAACGCCGGATCTTGGCGGCTGGTGCTTATGCGTTCTTTCGCAAGCCTATCTCCCACACGAGCCTGCTTGAAGCTCTGCAAAAGGCCAACAACGACGGCTCGAGTGTTTAGCTTGGCCTTTTGTGAACTGTTGGCTGGCTGATTGGGGCAAGCGGTTCCAATTAGACAGCGTTTCCGTTGCCGTGAACCGGCCGAGGTGCGACTAAGAGAGCTCCGTCGCTTCTTCAAGATTGAGGCCGATGGCAAAGATTTGTTCTGCATCGAGAAACAGATCATTGCTGGTAAACAGCGTGCGGATCGACTCCCGGTGAATTTTCATTTTGAGTCCGCCTGTGCCTATCGCACCGTAGTCGATTCGGTCCCCGCGCTTGACGGCTTTGTCCATAACCGAGATGCCTTCAATTCCAGCGGGCGCGACAGCATTGAGGTCAATGGCGACCTTTAGCTCGCTAGCTTGTAATGCTGAACCTGATACCAATTGCGCTCCAGCAGCTCCGCAGCTAACGAGCAAATTGCAGCCATCCAAAGCGCTCCGTAACTCGGTCTCACCGGCTACACCCATTGCGGAAAGATGCTGGTGGTATTGGTCGGGAACATTGGCCAGGATTTCACTGCAGGCCGACTGGGCCCGTCGAGCGTCACGTGAGGTGATTACCACCTGTGCACCTTGCGCTAGCAGCAGCCGAGCAACGCGTCGACCAACGGGGCCGGTTCCCCCGGGAACAAGGGCTTTCGCCTGACTCAGTTCTAGGTGTCGCCTTGCACAAAGGACTGCTGCAGCGGCTGTCGTGTTACTGCCGTTGCTATCAAGCATGACGGAAACTTTGACGGGACCAAAGAAGGTCTCTTTGATGCATTCGGCAATCCGTTCACCATGCCCAACATCACTGCCACCGACAAAGATGGCCGTATTCTTAAGTTGATCGGGCCCACGCGTGAACATCGCGCCGTGCACGAGTCCTTCGACGTCTACCGGTTCAACACTCGCATACTGCAGCAAGTGTTCAACGCCGGAATCTACCGCGACGACTGCGTCAAAGACACTCGCGTGTTCATCGGAATCGAACTGCAACAGAATGCGAGGGTGCGAAAGTGACATTGTTGGCTCCACGAATTTCTTTGGTTCGTCCGATCGAGAATGCTAAACAACCCAAAATCGATGGTTGCGAAGGTGGTGAGATGACGGAGGGTTGTGATCATTGCGAGAATCGATCACCGTATACGCAGGACATAAGCAATGCGTTAAAAGAACAACGGCCGCCAGCGAAACTATCGCCGGCGACCGTCAGATGTTTTGAGCAATGAGTGATTTAGATCACCGGTGTCCCGTCCTAGGAATCAAAGCCCTTGAACGGGTGGGCAGCGGTGTCCTTCTTATCGACCATTTCTTGTGCCGATGGCTTGCCGCTCATCGCGTTGGCGATCGCATCCTTGGTAGCTTCGTAGTTGTACTCGTAGATCTTTGCGTTGTCTTCCGCAGCTGGGTGAATGAACACACCGCACACGATTACGAGATCTTCCGCTTGGTCGGCAGGGATGACGCCAGCAGCAACCTGATCTGCTACAGCCTTAGCTACAGCAAATTGAGCTGGTCCGAACATTTGTACGGCTTGCTTCATGCCTTTGATCGTGACCTTGGTGATCATGACCGTTGAAGGCTTGACCGCGACGTTGGGTTCAAGAACGGCCAACAAGTTCGTGTGACCAGCACTCTGCGTAGCGAGAGCATTTGCAAATGCAGTACCGACCGGGCCGGTCTTGCTACCAATCATCAAGTCGATGTGGGCGATTTCATTTCCGTCACCTACCAAAGACTCACCGACATGAAGTGACATAGTTTGTTCCTCTTATATTGAGCAAGAATTGTTGATCAAGAACTGTTGAGCGAGATTGCACGCACTGCGAACAGGAATATTTCCCGAAAATTCACTGCATCGACGCGTCATACCGTGAGTTTCGGATTGTTAGCTTCCCTATTCCTAAGGCGTGTAGCCTACAGGAGGTCGACGGCAGATCTAGATCTGGCAACCCGCCAACCGAAGTCGAGAGCCTACCAAACTCGATTCTGCATGCAAGATGGCTAAATCGAGTAGCGGCCACAAACGAAGCTTGTTCCAACGTTGCGGTCGGTTCGAGCGGTTGCGGGAAAGCGACCGTTTTGAACGAATTTGCTACCTGAACAGCCTTGGCAAATCGCAGGACGGTTGGATCATCGACGTGAAAGTTTCACCAACATGCCCAGAGGTCGTTTACTGAGTATTTCTGGGCAGGTCACGCAGTTTTCGAGAGTCCAAACACGTTGCCTTTCCACTAGACAGGTATACTAACGAGTACTTTTCTAAATCTCATCTAGCTTCCCGATCTAATTCTCCACGGGTTAAGCGCGATTCGGGCGCCGACCGTCGAATTGGATCCCTGTTCGAGGAGGGTTGCCGATGCACTACAAATTGGTGCTTCAGAGTCATGTCGATGGGCTGACGCAATCGCAGTGGTCAGTCCTACCACCCAGCACGCTTGGTCGCGAAGAAGACTGTGCCCTGTTTATCGACCACGAATCGATAAGCCGGCGCCATTGTCAGTTCTACCTAGGGCTCGACGAGGAGTTGATCGTTAAGGACCTCGAGTCGCTCAACGGTACCTATGTCGACGACCGGAGAATTGATCAGGCGACACTTATGCCCGGCCAATCGGTGCAGATAGGTGCTTGCGTGTTCACGATCGAATTTTCGACTTCGCCGGTCGAATCTATCGCGCCCAGCAAGCCCGCTGCGGTCAAGAAACTGCCAGTTGAAACGCAGGCAATGCAGACATTCACGCCTGTGCCGCTTAGGGAAGAAAAGTCCTGGTGGAAGAAGCTTTTCGGTTGATGACCTTCGTTATCTAGAGAGTCTTGAGGTACCAAATAAGTGCCTCGAGCTCTTCGTCCGTAAGTGCGGTCCCAGAACCAATTTCTTCGGGCAAGTGCCAAGATGTCAGTACGTCCCGAAGCGTTTTTGATCGGCCGTCGTGCAGAAGACGCG
>DNPC01000265.1:0-204 GCA_003501565.1 Planctomycetaceae bacterium
CGATCCGGCAATTCTGGAAACACTGAGCACACAGAATGTAAAGAATGTGTATATTGAAGTTGTTGAACAGCGGAGGGGTGACAAGATCGCCGCGAAGATCAGTTTGCTGCGGCGCTACGCCGTGGTTGCATGTCGCTAGACACCTGCTTACTTCGCACGTCCGTCGATCACGCAGTCCGTCGGTATCTTACTACAAGACCGCGA
>DNPC01000265.1:275-4982 GCA_003501565.1 Planctomycetaceae bacterium
AAGACCGCGATTGCGTAGTTGAGATACCGACGGACTGCGTTGCCTCCCGCGCGGACCTGTGCCGCGAAGTTCGTACGACCAAGTTGCCAACTCCGCTTTCAACCTTTTGCTCTTGAGTTTCTGGCATGTGGGACCGCCTCAAGCGATTATTTTCGGGTAGCGCTAAATCACCACGACGATCTGCAGCGCAGTTCAACACTCGGCGGGGGAACCAGTCTGACGAACGGGTACTACCGTACTGGTCGCAACGAACTCCGCTCGCAGATTCTGCGGAAGCGCGGTTCAGCTACCTTGGTAATGGTGTTTCGCATGAAGCGGCAGATCTAGCCACCGACGCCGAACTGCTTAAGAAACTCGAATTACCCGTCGTCGAAACCGGCAATCAGCTCGCCGAAGCCATCGGCTTTTCTCCAAAGCGACTCAAGCGGCTGGCGGTTCATAGTGCACAGACTCGTTCATGCAATTACTTTTACTTTACGGTACCAAAACGTTCTGGCGGCGAGCGACTGTTGGCCGCCCCTCGGCCGCAGATTGATGCATGCTGCCGCTGGATCCTTAGAGAAATCCTGGACAAAATTTCGATACATCCCGCAGCGCACGGATTTGCCAAGGGTAAGAGCATTAAATCCAATGCAGAAATCCACACTCAGCAGCAAGTTATCGTAAACCTGGATCTCCTGGACTTCTTCCCAGCGATTGAATTTCGGCGTGTGCGTGGTTTGTTCGAATCGCTGGGCTATAACGGGCAAATCGCTACGTTGCTTGCATTGCTGACTACCGAGGCGTCACGCGAACCAGTGCCGTCGCCTGCAGGAACGCTGTGGGCCGCAACGGGCCCGAGGCACCTGCCACAAGGCGCGTGCTCCAGCCCATCGATCAGCAATCTGATCTGCCGAGCGCTGGATCGCAGGTTGTCAGGTTTGTGTAGGTCCCTTTCCTGGAATTACTCGCGCTACGCAGACGACCTAACTTTTTCCGCAAGTGCCGTAGCGGGCCAGCGCGTCGGTTACATGCTCCACCGAATACGCGGGATCGTGCGTGAGGAAGGTTTCCAAGTTAACGAATCAAAGACCCGAGTCCAACGTCCTTCACAGGCCCAGACGGTCACCGGACTGGTCGTCAATGATGGCGTTTCGGTGTCGCGCTCGACCGTTCGCATGCTGCGCGCGATACTGCATAATGCGAGTCTTCATGGTCTTGAATCGCAGAACCGCGACAATCACCCTCACTTTGCCGCTTGGTTAGAAGGAATGATTGGCCACGTCGTGAACGTCGACCCTCAGCATGGTGTCAAGTTGCAGAGGCAGTTCCGCCAGTTGAAAAAGCAGCAAGTTTCACACAACCATGAATGAACCTCAAGCGACTGGCAGCAGACTGAGCGATTTCATAAGGTCTCTGACCACCGGCGGCGTGATCCCCATCGACATCGGTCCACACATCAAGGCCAGTCCGGACGATATGGAAACAGCCAGCGCCATCCTAAGAGAGGCTGAAGCGTTAGCCCGACTTAGTGCGCCAGCTGATGCACCGGAACTGAAACTATCAGTAGCACTGTGGGCTGCACAAGTAATGCATCATTATTGCCGCGTTTTGATCGATAGAACGAATTCCAAAACGACTCTTCCGGACGAAATTCGACCGCCCCGCTCGCTAGGTACATCCGCCGGTGAGCACTGGTCGGCGGATATCGTATTTCGTTCCTGGTGGGATCTTGTCCGTCGCGCCCGAAAGCTCTCACCTGACGATTCGCTCAACGGAGCGCTCAGTGAGATCACGCGTCAATGGCCACTCGCGGCCGTCGGGACACAAACCGTTTGCCGCTCAGAACGAATCGATGTAGTTTGGAAACACCCGTGCCTTCGCCAAATTTTGATCGATCGCATTATCCACCGCCAAGATCGTGAACTTGTCTCGAGTGAACGTATCGCATCCGCGGTGAAACACATCGAATTGTTAAGTGGCGGGACTATTCCGACAGAAACCAATTGACAGTCATGAATGAGAGTCAAGAAATCGAAGCGAAGCCACCAGTCGATTGGGAGACTGTTGCCGACATTGCAATTCGCATGCGCGAGCAAGTTCTGTCGCCAATCAAAGGACGATTGGTAGGCAAGGACGAGATCGTTGAAGTCCTGGGCATTGCACTCACAGCTGGAGAAAATGCGTTCCTACTGGGACCGCCTGGGACGGGCAAGAGTGCACTCGTGCACGAGATGGCGGCCAGTCTACGAGGACGATCATTTGACTACTTGTTAACGAGATTTACCGAACCGAGTGAGTTGTTTGGGCCATTCGACCTCCGCCGCCTCCGTGATGGTGATCTCGTAACGAACACCGACGGCATGTTGCCAGAGGCTGATTTCGTTTTCTTAGACGAACTACTAAACGCTAACAGTGCGATCCTAAACAGTCTGTTGTTAGCCTTAAACGAACGTGTCTTCCGTCGCGGAAAAGAAACGGTTCCACTACCAATGCTAATGGCAGTGGGAGCTAGCAACCGCTTGCCTGAGGACGACGCTCTGGCTGCTCTGTACGATCGGTTTCTTCTGCGAATTCACTGTGACAACGTCGAGCATTCGCGCTTGGGAGAAGTGCTAGATGCGGGTTGGCGGCGTGAACAAACCACTGCCATCCAGCCGGTGATGAGTATTGATGAAGTGCGAGTGTTGCAGCACGCGGTAAATCACGTCGACCTTTCTACCATCGCGGAGGCATACGCTGGTTTGATTCTGCGACTTCGTGAGGCAGGAATGAGTGTGAGCGATCGTCGGGCGGTTCGTTTGCAACGTGTCGTCGCAGCTTCCGCTGTGATCTGTGGACGTAGCCAAGGTGAGATTTCAGATTTGTGGGTCCTGCGTTACATCTGGGACACCCCAGCTCAGATTGAACCCATCGCAAGCCATGTCGACGCGATCGTTAATCAAGCTGTTGATGTTGATGCCCAATCCGATGGTGACTCTCCAGCAGCTCCGTCAGCCAGTCTATTCTCCCACCCCATGGCAGATCGGCAGCAAACGCCGGATCCAGAACACCTACTGACGCTCTTGGACGCTGTTGCCCAAGATCCAGCTGCACCAACTGCACCGACGGTCCTCGTTACACTCGCCGCTCGCGTGGAATGGGTCACCAGTGAGGAGTCACGTCAAGCGCTCAAACAACGGATCGAAGAAGTACGAGCGTTGCTCCCTGCGGCAAACAGAGCCTAGCAATTGGCAGGACTACAGAGTTGCATCGTCACACGATTATCCCACGGTCTTTCGTCTTAGAATTCCGACGTGTCCAACAAAGCACCTAACCAAGAACCCATGGAAGTTTGGCTGATTAGATTGCCACCGGAGCAATTTGAGCCATCACGCTTCTCGGAATTGGGTGAGGCCGCTTGTTACTCTCGCTGTGAGGAATCAGTTTGGATCAAGCTATGGGGGCCAGCTGATGTGATTCGACCGAAGTTGATGGGACTGCCGGGCGAGCGGTGGCTTGAGAGCGGTGACAAACTGTATCGTGTTGGTCAGAGAGTCCCCGTTCGTCGAGCTCCCCAGTGCGATTGGGTTCCACCTTCGAAGTGGTTTCGTATCCAGCTACCCAAGGCGACGGTAGCGCGGCGTTTCAACAATTCGCTGCGATATCCACTGCGTCTGGCACGAGGTGGTGCAGAACAACTACCATGGGGACTGCAGACAACTCTCAGCGAACTGGCAGGTTGGACGGAGACAGCAGCCGATGCGCAGATCAAGCCCCTTAGCTGGGCCACCAGTGCGGCACACCGTCAGAACAAATCAGATGAACCTAGATGCTTAGTACTTGGGCCTGTATTACCTCCGGTGCGAGGTCGCTATTTCTTCAACATCGAGCGAGTTCTCGTACCGGCCGGCTTCCATTGGCGGCCCGCGGTAAGTGTCGATGTCGTACGCAGCGTCTTCGGCGTTCCCAACCAAGCATGGTTGCTTTGGGAAGATGACCAGCGTTACACCTGCATTGATGCCACCACATTTGCTCCCCTGTCGCGCGCAAGTGTTCGAGCCGCTCAAATGGAAGTGTAGATATTTTTCACGTAGTTTTGACTATTTGTTTTGAATCGAAGGCATACCACCGCGTTTTCTCGCACTAGGAATCAGCTCGATGCTTAACTCCTACCTGCTACCGCCGGATCCGCGGCTGTTCGAGCTGGATACAAGCCAGACTGCCTGGGTTTGGAGGCCAGATGATGTAACGGCCCTGTTCGACGAACAACTCGCGCTCGTCCTTGAACAGGTTCAGCGAGAACTACCGGGGATTCCTCCACTGGCGACGATCATGTGCCTGGCAACAGTGCAGCGCGAATGGGAGGGCGAGGAGTGCTGGCGCAAGCGGCTAAGGTTACTCCCAGCCAAGGGGCAACGTACCGCTGGGTTCGAAGAGGTCATCAGCTTTCTTGAGCTTGTTAGCCGCCTTCCCTCAGACATCAGAAAAGGCGTGGACACTACCGTAGCAATTTTGGCACGTGGTTTAGAAGGTAAGCGAGATTGGTTATTCGAGGCCAGCCGAAATGAAGCCGGGCCGCTACGTGAATATCTACTCTTGCCTCCCGACGAACGGCCAACACTCGCCGGTGCATCGCCACGATTGCGACGCGACAACACGCGCTGCCGCCGCGCTTGGACCTGCCTCTTAGAACTGGCCAGAAGCATCGGTAACGAACAGCAGCTTGTCTTGTGGATTCGTGCCGGG
>DNPC01000226.1 GCA_003501565.1 Planctomycetaceae bacterium
AATGGCCATTCTCAACCTTGCGAACATCAGCCGGAGCTACGGTGGGGTTTCCCGCCCCGTTCATGTCGTATTGAAGCAAACCATTTCCAGATTGGAGGAGTATCGGCGATGTCGCGATTCTATGCTATTGATCGCAAGCCTTTCCTCGTCCGACATGCCGAGCGTCAAGAAAGAGTTTGATGAAATCCTCGATTGCAACGACACTCTTCCAGAGTTAACGGAATGCGTGAAGTACTACCGGGCGAGGTTGATGCTGCGCATCGCAGACGAGAGGAACGCGTACAGCGCGGAGCCGGGTATTAAGGTTCCATCATATTTCCCCAACGAACAGACGGCAGAGGCGTGGCGGCAGCTCGCGATCATTGACCTGGGTGCGCTTTCTCGCAGCACGTCCGGTCACCGAATGATGCGTTCAGCGAGCCTTAGCGAACTAGGGATAGTTCGGACAGAGGATCCCGCACAAACGGCCAGAAGTCCAACGTTTGCCGAACTTGCCGAAGGGGCGCTTTTTCGGGACCAGCATCTAAAGCCAGGGAGGCTTGGCCCTGATCTAAGTGTTGAGCTCCTGTCTGGGGACACATGGAACCTCAGACAAGATGACTCATCGCTGACCATCATTCAGTTCTCGTTCACGGGTTGTGCACCTTGCGAGAAAATGTATCCCGTACTCAAGAGGCTTTCGGCCAAGCACTCAGAAAGACTTACAGTTTTGACCGTCATGACGGACGAGAATCGCGAGCTAAGCGAACGGTCCATCAAGTCCGGTAAGATCTCTTGGCTTTGCTGTTGGGACGGTAGACCAGGCGAAATAGCCACACGATGGGGAGTAAATCGATTCCCTTCCACATATATTTTTGACGACGACCATCGAGTCGTGTCTTCCAACATCCCGGCTGAGTATCTGGAGCAGGTCATCGAGGCTCAATTGAATGGTGAATAACCAAAGCGATGGTTTAGAAGACTACTATTCAAATGATCCATACACTTGCGATAGGAGATCCAGTTGAGCCTCACTCGCATGCCAGCAGCGTTGCCCCGAAAGGGGAAATCGACTGTGATAGGAACATCGCCTAGCATGAAACGCACCAGACACAATCGCAGATTCCAGTTCAGCCTAGCTACTCTTTTGTTAGCTGGTACATCCATTGCTGTCGGCCTCGGGATTCCGCAGAACCGTGCGACCAGGCAGCGCTATCTCACGGCAACTATGGAGCAGCTGGGCGGAAGGGTGGATTTCAGACACGAGTCGCATGATGTGAATCCAACTGCCATCGATCTAGAAGGGCCTCCGGGATTTCTTTCTAGAATTCTGGGGGACGACTTCTTTCATTCGGTGAATTCCATTATCTCGATGGCACTGCGGTTTGCGACGACGATTTGGTCGTACTGAACAACGTTAGCGGCATCAAAGCAATAAGTCTTAATCACACGGCTGTCTCGGCAGTCGGACTTGCACATTTGAATTCTCAAACAGAGCTTCAATACCTGTCTCTCTCAAATACCAAGGTTGACGATGCTGCAATCTCAAAATTGACCAGTTTGTCGAACCTTAGGGAACTACGTTTGAATGGAACTTCGGTGAGCGCTGAATGTCTTTCCGAGACCATTTCAAGAATGAGCTTAGAGAGACTTTGGGTGTCCGCAGGTTTTCTAGGCGATGAAGAGTTGCAAGCGGATTTTCCTGGCCTCGAGATTTTCTTTGATCTTGGCAGTTAGCTCTTGGACGTATAGCCCATCACCGCGGATTGGGTGGCCGTTCTTGATATCACTCGTGGAAACTGCGAATCCTAGCGCCAGTGGGTTCCCCTTCCTTTGAGGGAAGTCCGTACATCTCTTGGCTCGCGTTCCACGCAGGCATACGCAAAGCCATTTCGCAGGGGTTGCATCGCTCTCAGCATCCAAGAAATGAGGCGGATTGATTGCGGGAGAATCCACCTCAGCAGGTTCGAGCTTGAGCCGCTGAGATGAATCTGAACGATGGTTTCCGCTGAGCTTTCTTCCCGATTTCGACTGGTCCAACCGAACGCACCGTGACTGCTAGCCAAACTGCGTCGTTCTCTCAATTGAGCAAGCGCAAGCAACGAGCAAGGTAAATGGAATTCGAGCACTTCAGATCATGAGTCTGATCTATGGCCTAAGTCCAAGAACAGCTCTGCGAGCCTTGAGGCCGGCAAACTCAATAGCGCAGGAACTGGCGAAAAGACAGAAAAGTTTGGCAAATTCTGTAACCGAAGCCTGCTAGATCCCCACTAGATCCACGACCGCTTTTTCAGGGGATGGCGATGAATACGATCTTTAGGTTGAGAAGTTTGGGCAGTTTCATCTGTTCTTTATGTATTTGGCTGTTTTTGCTGCCGATCGTCGCACGCGGTGAGGATTGGCGCCAATTCCGGGGGAAAGATGCAGCGGGTGTCTATTCTGGTGATGTTCCGAAGCAATGGGGCGACAAGCAAAACCTAAAATGGGTTGTTCCGTTGCCTGGGAAGGGAGTCAGCAGCCCCGTCATTATTGGTGATCGAGTGTTTGTGACGGCCTTTTCCGGATTTGGTCAGGATCTCAAAAGTCCAGGGAACATCGAAGATCTGAGGCGACATCTCGTTTGTCTAGACCGCCAAACCGGAGCGGTGTTGTGGCATCGCAGTCCGCCGACGCGGTTTCCTGAAGACAAATTCGAGGGCTTCATTACCGATCATGGCTATGCCAGTTGCACGCCGGTGTCGGATGGCGAGCGTGTTTTTGCCTTCTTTGGTAAGTCCGGAGTTTACGCATTTGACGTGGATGGAAAGCCGTTGTGGCAGAAGTTCGTGGGAAGCGAGTCAGGGCCAACGGAATGGGGCACCGGTGCCAGTCCATCGATCCACAAGAGCTTGCTTTTGGTCAACGCTTGCGACGAAACCCAGGCACTTCTTGCTTTTGATCGAATCAGCGGCGAAGAGGTTTGGAGAGTGGAGGCCCAGCTGTATGAAGGGAGCTACTCAACTCCGGTCGTTGGACAGGCTGCTGACGGAAGTGAAGAGATCGTTATCCCGCTGTCGGACGAAATCTGGGGAATAAATCCAGCTACAGGGAAATTGAAATGGTGGGTGGCCGAATCACTCGGAAAGTACATCTGCACAACGCCTGTCATCGGAGACGGTGTCGCTTACGTAGCAGCCAGCAGCAAAGTAATCGCGATCCGACTCGGTGGTGTTGGGGATGTCACTCAATCGCACACTCTATGGTCCAGAAATGCGGGGCCGGGAGTTCCGTCGCCCGTCCTGGAAGAAGGAAAATTGTACTGGGTCGGAACGAATGGAATTCTGACCTGTGCAGATGCCGGAACGGGCAAAACGGTCTGGCGTAAACGCATGGGCAAAGGAAATCGCAACATCACGTATGCGTCTTTAACAAAGGCCAACAATGTTTGGCTGTCCATGACACAGCTGGCGGGAACAATCGCGTTCCGGATTGAGCCTGAGTTTGAAGAGCTGTCCGTTAACCAATTTACCGGCGACAAAACTCCGTTCAAATGTTCGTTTGCCGCAGCCAACGGTGAGCTATTTGTACGGTCGGATCAGTATCTGTACTGCATCGCCGAGAACGGCAATGCGGACCTGGCGGACGTCGAGTCACAACTTCCCAAGCAGAGAGTTACAGACGCTTTCTCTTCTATGATTCAAGGTGCGCAAATGTTTCAGGGGAGAAGCGGAAACAGTGTCGGACCTGCCCAATTGCTGATGACGTTTGATGTGAACAATGACGACAAGATCAGCCCGGAAGAACTCGCAGAATCTCCTATGCCAAAGTTTGTACAATCGATCATGATGGCAAAAGGCGACAAAAACAAAGATGGCTATATTGATGCGGAAGAACGCGAGAAAATGCAAGAATCGATGCAAGGTAAGCCTGGAGAAATCATCGGCCGCAAGAACGCGGCTAATCGGCCAGTGAGACCGGCGGTCGTCGCCGAAGCTGTTTTGGAACGGTAGACATCACATGGAATAAGCAAGCAGAAGAATGCAACTTGCTCTGAAAAATCGTAGTGCTCGTCCAATTGCAGAGCTTGATGGTAGACTCCGCAATTTGCCGGATCGCTACGCGATGTTTGCGGTTAAGGCGGAAGAGTTAGCAAGCGTTTTTGAGCATCTCGACGTTTCTCTAGTCCGATCTGCTTGCAGCGGGGACGGAAATGCGTTCCGAAAAATTGTGGAGAGCTATCAAGCAACCATCGCAGCGCAAATGCGACGTTTCAGTCGCGACCCGCATGCGGTTGAGACGCTCGTGCACGACGTATTTGTCGAGGCTTTCATGAGTCTTAGTAGCTTCAAAGCAAAGAGCCCATTTGAGCACTGGCTTAGGAAGATTGCCGTTCGTGTTGGTTATCGTTACTGGCAGACGGAAGCCCGCGATAAGAACCGATTAGAGAAACTTCGTGAAGAGGCCGCTTCGTTTCCCTCGACAACGGAGCCAGCACACGACGCGAAGGAAGCGCATGAGCAATTGCACGTGATGTTGTCGCAACTCGCACCTCGCGATCGTCTTGTTTTAACGCTTCTTTACTGGGACGGCCTCTCCGTCGCCGAAGCAGCCAAGCTGGCAGGCTGGACTCAGTCTCTGGTCAAAGTCCAAGCTCACCGCGCCCGAAAACGACTGAAGAAGCTCTTGGAGCAGGCTCAATGAAATCACATGATCCTGAAGAATGGCTACGTCAGCGTATTGAACTCTCCGGCGAGGAACAGGGGTTATCTGTCGATGTTGCTGACCGAGTATTGGCGACGTTGACCACCTATGACTCGGTGGGTCTGGCCGTTGACAAGACACCGCTCGTTCTTGGCGGCGGCCTGTTGGCAATTGCGGCGTCGATCATGCTAGTACTCTTCCCAAGTTTCTCCACGATGACGGAGCCTTGGATTAGTTATTGGCTCATTTAGGTTCATCCATGGGTTCACTGAATTCGTCTTCGACGACCAAACCTCGGCGGTTGCGGAAAGCGCTGCCGGTCTGGGTTCAAGGTATGGTGTTGCTGGTCGTTTTCGCCAGTGGAATCGGTGTCGGAGCGGTTGGAGCATCCCGCTACGTGTTAACGCGGATGCAGCACTATCGCGCCCATCCGGAGGTGCTTCCTGCAGAGATCACGGACACGCTCACTAGTCGACTGGGGCTAACAGACGACCAGTCTAAAGCAGTCTTGGCAGTAATTACCAAGCGGCATGGGCGCATCGAAGAAGTCCGTCAGTCCTCATCGCCCGAAATTCACGAAGAGTTTGATCTGCTCGAAGAGGAAGTTGCGGAGTTGCTGAACGACCCTCAGAAACAACGCTGGCTTGCTACAGCTGACTGGGTACGTAAGTCTTTCTTGCCGTTGAATCCCGATTCTGTTGAAATCCCTGAATAAATCGTCTCCACGTAACGCGTCTCAACGGCTTACCAGCCTTGCCGCGGAGGGCAAATACGGGCGGACCTAGGGCACTCGCCTTCGTCAGAAAATTTGTTCTCTGGTGTAACCTCCCTGCAGTGAGCCTTCACTACTGCGAGTGAAGCCGTTGATCTTCAGGCCTGAGGTCGACGCCGGAAAACTATTTTACTGACAATGGAGACTTTGAAATGAAACTACTCGCTAGTTCGATCGCCTTGATGCTCGCGTTCTCTACAGTCGCGATAGCTCAAGATGGAACTGTAGAAAATCGATCGTTTGGTACGCCCGCGGACGTCGTAGCAGCGTGGGAAGCGGGCTTCGGAGATCTGCTACCTGGCCCGCCAGCCTGGGTGGTTGAAATGAAAGCCGGT
>DNPC01000512.1 GCA_003501565.1 Planctomycetaceae bacterium
AGGTTTCGCAGTTGCGGCTCCGGTCCAAGCATGGTGGACAGGTGCTGTAGAAACCTACCGAAGACAGCGACATCCAATTCGTGTTGGCTCTCAGCTGGCACCAACGTAAGGATCAGTTTTACGTTTGCATTCGCAAACCACTCAGCAAGTCGGCGCGACTCTTCATCCACTGGAACCTTGACCGCGTGATTGAATTGCGTGTCGTACCCAGAAACGCGTACCCTGCCATCACTGGTCAAACGCAACCGGCATCGAAGTGGGATGACAGTACCGTCGATGAGCGTTGCTAGTGCATAGGTGCAAACACTTTCTCGGCCGAATTCCGGTCCAAGCTCTACGCTGCTGGTTTGGTATTCTTTAACGGTTCCAAATCCGCTGGTCGCAGCAATGATTGCGAACGACTCAGGAGTCACATTCTCGGTTATCTCATCGATCAGCATCCCGTACGCGGCCTGGGTGTCATTGCTTAGGAAGCTGGTCCAGAAGTTCTGCGCTGCTTGTTCGAATCTGGCTGGCTGTGCAATTGCAGTCAGTGTCGATTCAAGTTGATTGCCCTTAAGCGTGACACTAACCAGTTGTTGCTGGTCAAAATCTAACTGTAAGAACAGCCCCGGCTGCACGGGGCCAGTTGCGCGAGCAGCGTTTCCTGCCGTCTCGACGATCCAACGGTCAAGACTGGTTGCCGCTGGAGCTTCACTGGCTTGCAGTGCTTGGCGAATTGAGATCAAAGCATCGAAAAATGAATCGTGGTCAAGGAGCTGCGGTAAGTCAGCTGCATCTACGGTTTCGCGGATTGCCACGTCTGTTGACCTTAGAGCTGCCAAGAGGCCCTGCGCGGTTTCGAAACGACTCGGAAATGCTGTTCGCCAAGATTCAAAGATGTAAATCGACGCCAAATCACCGCGAGGCACTCTCTCTGGATCAAGCGAAAAAGTGAAACGCACGCGCGAGACAATCGTTTTCTTCGCATCGGTTTGGCCGGCGAGATACACATCGAGCGGGCGCAGAAGGTTGTCGAGGTCGGCGTTTCCAAATTCAGTCGCAATGACGTCCAGTGACTCGAGATTTTTGCCGTAGGCTGCTCGGAGTTTGTCGGACAATTCGTCCAGCTTCTGCGGAGTTACTGACTCACGGTAGCTTGGAGAGAATAGCTGCCAAGCTTCCGATCCTTTCCCGGCCATGACACGGCGAGTGAGTTCACTAGCGCCGGTGGCATAGGGCTCAGTTTCGATTTGACCGGGCAGCCACACAGAGCGGAGTGCTTCACTCTCACAGCCGATCGAAACGAGTGCTGCGTCCTGATGCGAAACCTCCAGCCAAAGCGTGCCTTTCTCGAACTCCAGCCAACCTGCGATATGCCGTGCCCGAGGCCCCGATACGTATCCAATCCACTGACCACGTGATTCAAATTCACCAAGTCGGTTAGCGGCTTCCTCGAAAAACGCTTCTAAACAAGGGCGGTCAATTGAAGCGGAAGTGGCTATTTGCACATTACCGGTGCTAGCGCGCGACAGACCAGCTTGGAGGTCTCCGATCACTTTCGAATCAGATCGCGAAAGATCGATTGAGAGTGGGCCAAGCGGCAGAGTATCGCCAACATTCCCGCTGCGAAGTTCGTAGTTCTTCAAATTGCCTTGGGACTCGAGCAACTGTGCGGGCGTTTGTTCGAGAGTGATTGCCAAACTCTGCCGATCACTGCAGGCTAATTGCAACGCAATACCATCAGACTTTTTTAGCCGAAGCTCACGAGTATCTTGCCCCAAAATAATCGGTTGAGTGAAGGCTTCGATCGGCTGAGACGCGTCGAAATAGGTGCCCCGAACTAACACGATGGTTGAATCGTCTGTTTGTGGGGAACCTTGCGCGGCTGCCTTGGAGATCCTAAGCAAAGGACCGTCGGCGGCTTTAACATGACCACCTGCAAGAGATGCTAGGGTCGCGGTGAAAAAGAGAATCGCCGCACTATCGATCGAGAGAACCGAAGATAGTCCGACGCGCAACGCTGGGCCCGCGCTGCGGACACCAAGGCACTGTTTGAGAAATCGGAGGACGAGCATAACTAGGTCCTAACCATGGATGTGTAAACGAATCCAATAGCAATAGACTAGCTGATCGTGCGTGTTCACGGGATCTTGCACCGCAAATTTCGCTACCCGGTAATTTCACTAACCGGTAATTTTACGACGCGGTGATTCTACAATCGGGTGCTGGGCGCTGCTCAAGATGGAGCAGCAGTTTTGTCGGCAATCAACTTATCGAGTTCGGTGCGGAGCTTGCCGAGAATTTCATCGTAAGTGAATGCACCCAGCGACTCTTCACCTTTCTTCAGATTTACTCGGTTTGGGCCACACCATAGGCCGAGGTCTGCATCATCGGTTTCGCCCGGACCGTTCACGCGACATCCCATGACGGCGATGGTGATCGCGTGATCCTTGGCGTACTCGGTCATGACCTTTACCTCTTGAGCCAGCTCGACGAAGGCTTCGTTTTCAACGCGGGAGCAGCTTGGGCAGGAAATGATGTTCAGAGCATTGGGATCGAGTGCGACTACACTGC
Source organism: Planctomycetaceae bacterium (assembly GCA_003501565.1). GTDB lineage: Bacteria > Planctomycetota > Planctomycetia > Pirellulales > Pirellulaceae > Aureliella. The sequence goes on from DNPC01000512.1 coordinate 2,557, forward strand.
GGAGGCGGCCAGCGTAAATGTCGTCGATGATTTCGCGACCGGCCGCGATTTCCTCTGGCTTTCTCGAGTTTGGAACCGTCAACGAAACTCGAATGGTATCGCCAATTCCGCGGCCAATGAGTTGTTCGAACGCGATTCTCGTTTTGATGATTCCGTCCGGCGGAAGGCCCGCTTCGGTAACACCCAGGTGCAACGGCACATCGGGACGCTTTTCGGCAAACCGCGAATTTATTTCGACGACCGTGCTTGGGTCGCTATCCTTCAGCGAAACAACAAATCGATGGAATCCAAGGGAATCCAAGTGTTCACAGTGCTCGAGACCGCTTTCTAGGATTGGTCCGATATCATCGTCGGGGTACTTTTCTTTTTTTGCCGGGTCAACACTACCGCAATTGACACCGACACGTATGGCACAGTCATTGTCTCTGGCCACCGAGGCGATGTAGCTGACCTTATCTTGCCATGATCGCGTTTTTTCATGGTGGTACAGATGCCCTGGGTTGTACCGTATCTTGTCAACGTGCGGCGCGACTTTTTCAGCTAGTCGATAGTTCTCTTGCAAATCGACGGAGAGGTTGGCTTGCGTTTGAGTGCGGATCTCAGCCAATGCTGCAGCGTCTTTGTCACTATCAACCGCAATACGCACTACGTCGGCGCCGGCCACGTGAAGTGCATTGACTTGCTCAACAGTGGCATCAATGTCACGTGTATGCGTAGCCGTCATGCTTTGGACGGCAATCGGGTTTCCATCCCCAACGACAATCGAGCCGACTTGAACGGGGCGAGTGGGATTGCGCGTAATTGAAGGAGCCACGGTACTACTGGTACTTTTGCAGAGGAGTATGTTCGGATGAAGGCAGCGGAATCGGGTCGCGGGGCATCCCGTCAGACTCTAACCGCAAGCAACATAGATACGCAAGAATTGTCTCCCAAGTTTAGTGGCTAGCAAAGAGGCACACATGTGCCAGTCGCCCCGCGCAAAGCTCGAAATCGTGCACTCACCTCGGCTGAAATGTACTTGGGCTCAATCTGCCGGCAAGAAATGCCGATTATTCCGACTATTACAGCATCCAATTCGGCAATCGCAGTATGTCAATCGATCCGCTTTTACTCTCCTCACTGCCCGCAGCTGCAACTGCGCTGCGCGAAACGGGGGCTGCGATCACTACGGCGACCCAAGATTTCCTGTCACTTTTCGCCGAACCTAACGGGGATGGAACTGGGCCAGGTGAGCCAGAATCCGCGAGCATCGACCAGTTGTTGGAGCAGTTTCGAGGCTATCTGAAGGCCAGCGGTTTTGAGCATGAGCTCGGACTCGAGATTAATTTCTCGGAGGCTGGGCCAGCGTTTTCTGGGGCTGGCGCGGCAACTGCGGCGGATTTAGCTAGCTTGGCGCCCGATTGGATTCAACAACTCGAACAAGCTGCTCGTCAACAAACTGGCTCAGAAGTCCCGGTTACGATTCGTCTCGAGGATACCGGGTGGCAGCTCTAGACTGAATCGTAAGCTTCGTTCTGCCGGCTTACTGTTTCTATTGTCCGCCAGGCAATTCGTTAGCGTTGGTAAGTTCTCCCGTTCAGCAGCGTCCCCTTGACGATATCTCAGTTAGCATTGGGGCGCATGTGCGGCTTGGGCAAAACAGGCACAATGCTGTTAGGCTAGCGGTCGCAAGGATTCTCGTTAATTGATAGTCCGCGCGATCCGATGAACCGTTGATAGTGTCTCCCTTGGATACTCGCTTGCCCAAGTCTTGACGGTACGGGACCTCGGCGGGCTACACCTGGCGGAATTAGGCTAGTGCGACCACTGCCATTCTGCACCGCCGCCTGGGAGATACACTCCTTGCCGCAAATGAAAATACGAGAACCATCGAAGCGATCCTAGCATAGAAGGGCCAGTAAAATGGCATCGGACTTCCGACTCAAAGAGCAGTTGCCCAACCTTACGCAGCAAATCTTGGAGACTTACACCGCTGAGGATCGCATTAATCATCTTGGCCATTGTCCGCTGCCGAAGTACGACGCCATCGTATCGGCGCTGCAAGATCTAAAAGACATTCTGTATCCCGGATTTCGACGCCGCGAAAACCTACATTCGGGGAACGTCCAATATCATGTAGGCGATTTGATCGATGGTTTGCATGACAAATTGACCGTTCAAATCGCACGAGCATTGCAGCATGATGATCGGGTCCACAATCGCGGAGGCGACTGCGACGGTCCCGTCGATTACGAAGCCAAGGGGCAGGCAATTGCGATCAGATTCCTGCAGCAGATTCCCAGATTAAGGCAGCTTTTGGCAACTGATGTTGAAGCAGCCTACGATGGCGATCCGGCCGTTTCTAGCCGCGATGAAATAATCTTCTGCTATCCCGGACTCGAAGCGATCACGATTTATCGAATTGCTAACGCGCTGGTGCGTCTGGGAGTCCCGTTTATCCCCAGAATGATGACCGAGTGGGGGCACAAAGAAACCGGGATTGATATTCATCCTGGAGCGACCATCGGAGAGTATTTTTTTATTGACCATGGTACCGGCGTTGTGATTGGCGAAACGTGTGAGATTGGTTCTCACGTCAAGATCTATCAAGGTGTCACTTTGGGGGCTCTCAGTTTTCCCACGGATGCATCGGGACAGCTGATCCGCGGTCAGAAACGGCATCCAACGATCGAAGATCGCGTCGTAATTTATGCCAACGCAACGATCCTGGGTGGAAAGACCGTGATTGGACACGACAGTGTGGTCGGCTCCAGCGTTTGGATCACTAGTTCAGTAGCGCCGTACACGACTGTCGTACTCGAGAAACCGAACCTGCGAGTGCGGGCGGGTGTTCCTGATGAAATGAAGCCCGAAGCCAACTACCAGATATAGTTGCGAACAAATAGCAAGACTTGGTATGGTTGGGGCAAGTGCACAGGGTCCACCTTATCGATCCAAATTTCTTCGTCGATCAGAGGCGCTGCAAGCTTGCTGTTCCACTCACCTTCTGGTAGCTGCCAACGCACACTCAGCACAGGTCGCCCACTTTATCAGGACTAGACGATGACGTTCTTGCGTACGGATACCTTGACGGCCACGGTGCTTATCATTGAGCCAGATCCGCTGATGCTGACTGCGATAGGTTCTGTGCTTAACTCCGCAGGTCATCACGCGGTGCTTGCAAGGACGGAACGCATCGCGACGGAATCGATTCAAGACGGTAGGTTCGATTCCATTGTTTTGTCGATCGAAGATTTAGAAAGCGGCTGTGATTTTGCGCGTCGACTTCGCAGTTTTCCTGCAACGGTGGATACGCCCGTCGTATTCATGGTGCCCGAGCTGTCCAGCAGTTGGGTACAACCTTTGGCTGCAGTAGGAGGAGCTTTCAGTATCCTGAAGCCGGTCGACCCGGACAATTTGGTTGAACTAGTAGAAAAGGCGCTGTGGTTACCACACCTGGCTGATGCCCACCGAAGTGCCTCACAACAAATGCCAGCCCCGAAGAGTCAAACACTTGGTGCGCCGAAGGCCAAAAAGGGGAATTGGATAACGCTCTAGGGTGTTTTTCATTCCGGCCGTCTTCCAACGTTGATGCACACTATTTCTGCTGCAGTTCTTGAGTTGACTGATTCCGCCAGCGACGGCGGAATTTAGCGACGATTAGATTCACCAATAGCCCCGTCGCAAGAATTCCTTCAAACGCCATCACTTCTCGGCCGTAATGCTTCGGATCCCAGTAGCTAAGTGGGCTGCTAAACCGGTAGGTCCAATTAAGGGGCCAGAAGACCAACGGGCCATCATCATGGTGAACGGGGATGTCTACCAGGGTGTGTAACAAACAAGAACTGAAGAACCAAACGTACCAAGATGTACGGAATCGTGTAGCGGATAAGGCTAACCGAAGGCAAATCAGTGCTAGGATGCAAACCAGGGGAGAGTGCAGGACGTTGTGCAGCGAAATCCAATCTGGGTTGTTGTAGAACAAGTCGTTGTACATATGTCGCATCACATCGCCTAGCTCCCAACCTAGCCACCAGTGGAACCACGCCAGCCCGCCGAACGAAAGAAAGTACAACGGAATGTCCGGTGCGATCGAGCCGAGTAAAACTGCGCTTCGTGGCAACTGCAGATCGGATTTGTTCGCGATGAACCTGGCAGCTGTCCAATTGATTAGAGCGTGGGTTGGAGTGTTCAAGCGATGTGAGCTCTCATGGTGGCGGCAGTGGACGGCCCTTGGGCCAGTGTTATCTGAAATCAAGCTGAACAACTCTGGCCCGAGTTGTGTCTGAAGGCGAGAGATTGTTTGGCTGAGTCGAATTGGCGACAATTAGTTGCTGGGGGGCGGGCTTGGCTGAAGCGATCGACGCATGTCGAGCGTTTGGCCGTGGCTGGGGATCTGTTTGTACAGTAAACTGACGATCGAAACGACAACACGCTCTTTCGGTCCATTTTTCTCGTGGGGAACGCAGGTAATTTTATGGCAGCTGAGCTTGAGGTTTACATCAGTGGGACCTATCACAAAAAGTCGGAAGCCAAAATCAGCGTCTACGACCATGGCCTACTCTACGGTGATGGCGTTTTCGAAGGGCTGCGAGCTTACTCGGGGAACGTCTTTCGATTGACCGAACACATCGATCGCTTGTACGATTCCGCACGTGCGATCTGCCTGCAAATTCCTATGGAAAAAGCTGCGATGGCAGAGGCGGTCAACGAGACGATTGCGCGAAACGGACTGTCTGACGCTTACGTGAGACTGGTTGTCACTCGTGGGGCAGGTTCGCTAGGGATCGATCCAGAACGAACATCTGATCCACAGGTCATCATCATTGCTGACCACATCGCGCTGTATCCCAAAGAGATGTACGAGAATGGTTTGGCGATCATTACTTCGGCAACGATTCGCAACCACCCTGCAGCGTTGAATCCACGAATCAAGAGCTTGAACTATCTCAATAACGTGATGGCGAAACTTGAGGGCAAGCTGGCCGGATGTGAAGAAGCGTTGATGCTGAATCACAAAGGTGAAGTCGCAGAGTGTACCGGGGATAATATCTTCATCGTGCGACGTGGCGAGTTGCTCACACCACCGATTGATGCAGGCATTTTAGATGGCATCACGCGCGGGGCAGTGCTCGATCTGGCGGGGCAGCTTGACATCCCCATGCGAGAAACGGCACTGACTCGGCACGACATCTATATCCCAGATGAGTGCTTTTTGACTGGGAGTGCCGCTGAGGTGATTCCGGTGATTCGCGTGGATGACCGGCCGATCGGAGATGGGAAAGTCGGGCCTGTCACCAAACGGCTTGCCGCGGCATTCCACGAGCTAGTTCGCAAAAGTTAATGGATTAGCCATTCGATAGAGGGCGTTTGCACACTCCAATCTGAGTGAAAATGGGGCACGGCGGCTAGGTTTGACACTCTAGACGTCCCCTAAAAGATCCAGAGAGCGTGTTAGGCCCGCATAGAAGCATTGCTGCGGTCAGGACTTAACCTTCCTGGTATGATGAAGTGACGGGCAATCGCGCGTTCTAAAGTTCATCAGCCATAATGGAGCCAACGATGGTCCGCGTTGTTCGAGTCATCGTCGCAGTGAGTTTGACGATCGCTGCTTGCTGGTCTGCTGCTTCGGCCAGTCTTGCCCAATCCGGAGATTCTGGCAGTTCAAAAACTGCTGGCGAAACCGATCAGCAAAAGTCCTCCCAAGGCCAGGAGGATACGACCGAGGAAAAGCTTCCACCAGCGCGTCGCCGATATATGGGCCGAACGATCGCCCAGACCATGAGCCACAGAGGCGCGGGCTGGCTGATCCGGGATTCTAGGGACCAAGAGGAGCGGCCACGCGAGGCACTTCGTGCCCTCCAGTTGAAGCCTGGCATGACCGTCTGTGACATGGGATGCGGCAATGGATTCTGGACATTACTCATGTCTGAAAAAGTTGGCGATGACGGTAAGGTGCTTGCTGTCGACATCCAGCCAGAGATGCTGTCTTTGCTAAGAGCGCGGTGCAAGGAAGCAAAAGTGACGAACGTAAAGCCAGTGCTCGGCGGTTTGGCGGATCCACACTTAGACGACGAATCCGTCGATCTATTGCTGATGGTCGACGTCTACCATGAATTTTCGTATCCAAAAATCATGCTCCAAAACATCCGAAAAGCTCTGAAGGATGATGGTGTGATAGCACTGCTCGAATATCGGGCAGAGGATCCGCGAGTCCCGATTCTGCCATTGCATAAGATGTCGCGCAAACAGATTTTGCGCGAGTATGAGGCCAATGGATACAAGCTTGTGCGTCAATACACCAAACTGCCGTGGCAACATCTAATGTTCTTCGGAAAAGACCCCGATTGGAAACCCGAAGACGCCAAGCAGCCGTAGCAAGAGCCGAAGAGTCCTCCCCGAGTGGCATGGCAACTGCCGGCAGTCGTGGGAAGGAAAAACTGGTGTCGTCGGCGCTGTCGGGCCGCTGCATGCGAATGATTCTATCTTTGTTCGCTAGATTTCTATTACACATGCGAAATAAGAGCGCTGCCAATCGGGTCTCCTCATCTGGCTAACAGATGGGAGATAAACATGACGGAACCGAGACGTTTTAGTATTGGACTCTGGTTGATTCCGGCCTTCGCGGTCACCATCGCAGGTTGTAGCGGTGTCGCTCAAGAAAACCGAACCGTAGTCGTTTCGGGCACCGGCAATGGCGTTGCCTTTCAGCATGGCAACGATGGGGTTTATCTGGCGACTGAAGCGGGCAAACCCCAGAAAATCTATGAATTGCAGCCTGGTGATCTGTTAGCCAGTACTCCACAGTACCGCCCAGGTCGAGATGACGAGTGTGTTTTCTGCGTAGCTCGGATGCATGCAAGCCTGGTGCAGGAATCTGGAAGCCCAGAGGATGTTAATGCAATCCTTGGAGAGTGGGACGAGAGGCCGAATGGTCGACTCTTGCTGCCGATTCCAATCGAGTATACGTGCTACTTGAAACAAAGCGATGAAGCGGAGCCTAGGCCGTTATTAACGGCTTCTGCCAATCACTTGGGTGTGGTAGGAGCCAACATGGCGGTGCGATTCAGCCCCGATGGTGAGTCTTTGTTGTTCGTTGATATGGACGATTCTGGCGGCATGTTGCTTAAGCAATTCGGGCTCGAGACACAGTCGAAGTCTGTGCTCTGGGATCGCCCTGCGTACTCGTTGGCATTCGAGTACTCGCCAGGCGGCAAGTATTTGGCCTGCGCCGCGCTCGGCTTAACGAGTGGGGGTGAGTCGATAACATCGATTCGCCCAGCAAATCAGGAAGTAAACCAAGACGCAGATTGGCAATTGATCAACGATAGCCCACCGGTTGGCGATTCCATCGATCCACTAGCACTTGCGCGACAGACGCTGCCCGTATTTAACACGCTTGATACGCGGATCGCATATCTAAGTGTACAGTCGAACATGCAGGTAAACGGACAATCTGGCGCATCACCATACGCGTTGTATTCACGTCCAATGAATGGGGGAGCGGATGAGTTATTGTGCGAAAGTGAACACAAACTGATGGACATCCATTGGCATCCCTCAGGATCGGTTTTGGGCTGGCTGGCTGCCGATGCCGAGGGCGCACGGAACATCAACTTGGTTGCATTCGAGAATGGCACTGCTGCCCCGGTTAGCGCTCTGGCCAATGTTACCGATCAGTCGATAGACAGGTTCGTCGGTTTTTCACCTTCCGGGAATCAATTCGCTTTCACTACGCTGGCGCCGGTTGTGCCTGCGAGCCCGTCCGGCATGTTAATTCGCGCATCGGTGCCGCGTAACAATCTGTTCCTTGCTGATTTGGAGCGTGACGAAAATGGGCAACTGGGTGTCGTTGAAGAGTCGCTGATGCCCGCTCTGGAAGACGTTCGGTTGACCTTTGTGAACTGGTCACAAACGCATGACAAATTGTCGGGATGGGCGACTTACGTTGATACGCATCGGAGTATCGGCAATGTGTTCGTTGACCAGCCAGAAACCCCGGGGGATCCACCATTTCTATACGACGCCAAATCACGGATGACAGAGTGGTTGCCAACTTCGCCGCTTGAGAAGGCTTATGTTGGCTATTACTGCCTTTTGCATCGCAAAGACAAGGACGCAGCAAAGTGGCTTGTGCAAACGGACAACAGCCAGTCCGCGCCAGAGCAACTTGAAATGGGTCCCAGCGAATTAGGGCCGGGCGAATCCGGGCAAGTCGAAGAGCGACCGGAGGCTTGGCCTGCCGTGGTGCTTCGAAAAGCGGATCGGTATCTATTTGAGAGCATATGTCACAACAGGCTTGGCAACGAGGCAGAAGCGGAGCACACGAGGCAGCTCTGGATGACGGTTCGCTACGACCTTTTGACAAAGTGGCTAGCGCACCGAACGGCTGCTGAAGCTCAGGTGCGGGAGGATGTTACAGCGGCATCGCAAGTCCACATCCCCGCGGCACAGCTAACTGCCTTGATTGAAATGTCAGCAGCGCTTCGGAGTGCCGAAGTGTTCGTCGGCCTGGGCGACTACTCAGCCGGTGTTGAACATTTGGCTGAACTTCAGGCACAGGCGACGACCCGAGAAGGCCGATTCATGGCCGAGGCTTGCGCAGCAAACTTGGCGTTGATAACTGGTGAAGTTGCAAGCTATGAAATGGCTCTAACGGACAACGTGTTCCCCAGTTTTCTAATGATTGAACTTCCCAATACGCCCCTGCCCGGCACACCAGGAGCGGATCCTGCCGGCAACGGAGTGGTTGGGGCTTTGTGCGAGCGGATGCTGATGGGATCTGCTGCCGCTATCCTCGAACCAATCTACTCGGATCTACGAAATACTCCCTCGACGGCTACTCTGGATGTGCGCAGCCGGCTGTACGAACTGAGGGGCCAACTGCTGCCCGAGCAGATTGAGTTGCTCAAGCGTTACCAATCAATGATCGAATCTGTGGCGGCTGACACGACCAACGCGGTGTTGTAGCACGAGCCGCTAACTTTCGAGTCGCTTCGCTTAGATCTGAGTTTTCAGCACACCGCAGCCTTCTACGTTGGCACGATCTTCCTGCCCTGAACCGACGGTGGATGCCGGGATATACTGATGTAAAAGAAACGCAGCGTTGGCCGCGTGGAATTTCTGCATACTTTCGGCGTACCGCGTTCGGAAGGAACTCTATCAAAAATGGGACCATGATGAACCACAACGCAGTTGTGCCCTTAAGCGTTGCGATGGGATTTGCGATACTCACATCGGTTGGTTGCTCCAGCAGGACGAGTCAACCGAGCAAGACCGAAGATGGTCTTGATAAAGTAAGTCTCATGCTGAATTGGTACCCCGAAGCGGAACATGGCGGATTCTATGCGGCTCGAGAGCACGGGATTTTCGAAAAGTATGGCCTGAGTGTTGAAATCGTTGCGGGCGGCCCCAACGCTCCGGTGGCACAGGAACTCGTCACGGGCCGAGTCCAGTTTGCAGTCGGAAACGCCGACGATGTGTTGTTATTCAATCAGCAATCAGCGAACGTCGTAGCTTTGATGGCCCCGATCCAAGATACTCCCCGATGTATTTTGGTGCGCGAGGATTCGGGCGTTATGTCGTTAGATGGATTGGCAGGTCTAACGCTTCAGGCCAATGAGGGACGACCGTTTGTGGATTACATGCGCAGTGAAGGGCTGCTTGATAATGTCAACGTTGTGCCCTACTCAGGTACGGTCACGGGGTTGGTTACTGATAAATCAGTAGCGATTCAAGCTTATTCATTTAGTGAGCCGTTGGTTGCGCAGCAAGAGGGGGTGGCGACTAGGAAATTGATGCTTGCCCAGGCTGGATTCAATCCCTACGCCTCTTGTTTAATCGCGACGCGCAGCTACTTGGATGAACAGGATGATGTTGCGGAACGCATGACTAAAGCCTGCATAGAAGGCTGGCAGCAGTACCTGCAGGATGCGGAGAAGTCGAACCGAGCAATCCTCGCTGATAACCAACACGGCATGACGCTTGAAGCACTTGAATTTGGTGCAACGGATTTGCGGGGTCTTTGCTTGCCCGGTGAAATGGATATTAAGCAGGTTGGAAAAATGTCTGCTCGGCGGTGGCAAGAGTTGGTCAAGCAGTTTCAAGATCTCGATCTGGTTGATAAGTCGATGAAGGCGGAGGACGTTTTCGATGCGAGCTTTATCACTTCGACGTCCGCAGACACATCTGCGGAAACGGCAGCTGAGACGGTCGTCGAGTAAGCGGAGGGAATTGGGGATGAACGGAGTATTTCGTGCGGCGTAGCCTCATTGCACTCTGGACGCTGTTGATCGCGGCCGTTGTTGGCTTGTGCGTCTTGGCCCAATTGTGGATTACGCAACGCTCGGAAAACGCTGCCCAACGCCGACAAGTTTTCTTGGTGCCGGAACTTGAGGCACAGAACACCAAGATCGGGGAGTTGCTGGATGGATACGCTGAGCAATTGTCTGCTGCCTACACCGATGTTGATCTTTCACAATTGTCAGATTGTCTGCGTCTATCGAAATCACCGATTGTCGACAGTTTGGTAGTGATGCGGCCTGATGGGCAACTCCACTATCCAGTGCGTTTCTCTGATGCAGACCCAGCCCGCAACAGTATGCTGAGTGAAGCACTGCAACTGGTCGAAGAGCATTCGGCGAAAATGCGTCCAGGGCCTCAGTTGCGGTCGCGGCAAGCTTTAGCGTCTCGACAAGCCGACGCCCAGCGCGACGAAATCAATCAGCGTTCGCAGATTGCCTATAGCAACTTCAGCCTACAGTCCAGTAACAAATCTGCCCCCGCCATCCAGGCTTCGGCCAATAGCATGGACAAGATCGATGCGCCTCAAGATGCGGTTGTGGGTGATACGGGGTTAACGATCCCGGGAACCGTCGTAACGACCGAAAGCGATCGAAGCGAATCCGGTGGACGTGTCGATGCGAAACGTTTGCCGGCCGAATGGATTACCTGGTACCACGGTCGTGGCATGATTCTAGGTTTCTTCTGGATGCAAGAGAGCGGTTATTGTTCGATGGCTATCGTCCCGCGGGCCAGATGGACGGCTGACATCGTAGGGATCTTGCCGGATTCAGCTTCCGCCCCAACTGACGGCAACGCGCCCCCGAGTTTGGATGCTTCGTGGAAACGGTTGATCGATATCGAAGGGCAAGTCATCTATCAATGGACTAGCCTGCCTCCAGACTCCTGGAATACGGCGGATCTGACTATCCCAGACGCTGAATTGCCGGTTGCAAATCCGCTGGAGGGTTGGCGGCTGCGGGTATACGCTTCTTCGGAGCTACGTCAGCGACTTGATGGCGACAGCATCGTGTTGCCGATTTGGCTAGCTGTGGGTGGAATGAGTTTGGCTTTGATGGCAACCGGTCTATTTATCACATTGAACCTGAGTCGACAAATGCGTCTGGCAACACAGCGTGTTTCGTTCGTGAACCAGGTCTCGCACGAACTGAAGACACCGCTTACGAACATCTTGATGTATGCCGAACTGTTGCAAGAGTCTCTAAGCAATCAGGATCCCAGGCAAGGCGAACCAACAGATCAGTACGATGACATCCGGAAGCGAGATTTGAAAAAAGTCGCTATCATCGAAAACGAAAGTCGGCGACTCAGTCGGTTGATTTCGGGCGTACTGCATTTCGCACGCAGCCAAAAAGAAGCGGAAGCCCTCCATTTGTCGACGGGGATAGTTGACGACACGGTTGACGAGGTAGTGAGGGCGTTCAGGCCGCGACTGGAGGCAGCCGGGTTTGATATTCAACTGGATTTGTCCGCCAGAGAACCATGCCGTTTCGACCACGATGCTGTGGAACAGATCCTGGTTAACCTAGTTTCAAACGTCGAGAAATACGCCTCCGAAGGAAAAGTCCTGTTGATCGTGACCCACCAAACAGCAAACGAAGTCACCCTTCGAGTCATAGACCAGGGCCCGGGAATTCGCGGGCGGTTGGCGACCAGGATATTCGATCCGTTTTACCGTGGCGACGATAGGTTACATCGGCCTGCTGGGACTGGGATTGGACTGACCATAACTCGCCAGCTCGCGCAGCGACACGGCGGAGACTGCAGATTGGAGGAGACGCAAAGGGGGGCGAGCTTTTTGGTGAGTTTGGCGATTCAACCTGCTCGTGATGAAAGCCAAGTAAGCGATGAAAGCGCTGTAGGCGATAAAACCACTGTAGGCGGGGAGAATAAAGTGGGGGAGGAGAGCTGAGCGGTGCGAATAAGAGTGCTAGTGGCCGAGGACGACATGCACACCCGCGAGGGCCTACTTGAGCTATTGCAGGGTGAGGGAATGGTCGCCTTCGGTGCGCCTGATGGACTTGCGGCCTGGGACATGTTTCAGAGTCGCCAGCCGGATCTGGTATGCCTGGACGTAATGATGCCAGGAATCAGCGGCTACGATGTGTGCCGCAAGATCAGGGCTGCAGGCAGCACCGTGCCGGTACTGTTCATCACTGCCAAAGGGCAGGAAGTCGATAAAGTTGTGGGGCTTGAACTAGGGGCAGATGATTACATCGTCAAACCGTTTGGCGTGAAGGAGGTGATGGCTCGGATACGTGCAATTGCCCGTCGGTGCTTCTCTGAACGTCATTCCGGCGCCGAAGGTGACACGCTGCTTCAGTCCGAGTTTGTCATTGCAGACCTTGCTGTACATCCCGGGGCATTGAGGTGTCGCCGGGCGGACGAGGTCATTGAGCTGAGCAAGCGAGAGGTGAAGATTTTGGCGGAATTGGCCTCCCGCCCGGGCGAAGTTGTGAGTCGACAACAGCTGATGAACGCGGTGTGGGGGCAAGAGTACCAGCCTAGCAGCCGGACATTAGATCAGCACATTTCGCAGTTGCGCAAGCGGATCGAGAGTAACCCCAGTCAACCCACCATCATTAAAACGGTGCATGGTGCAGGCTACCGTTATGATCCATAGCATCTAACGCTAGTATCCGAAAACCTTGAATCGAACAT